>NZ_KV836151.1:0-61202 GCF_001838255.1 Corynebacterium sp. HMSC073B01
CGGACACACTTTTTGTCACTTAACCCATAAACGCTGTCACCGCCTGAACCTACCTCCTCCAAAAACCAAAAACCGCAACCTTTGGCCACAGTAAAACTGCGACTTCAGATTGCGGTTTTGGCAATAAATGAGGAAGCTATTTGCTTCGCGCTAGCCTAAATAAGGCTTAGCCCTGACGGGCCTTGAAGCGCGGCTCCTTCTTGTTGATCACGTAGACCTTGCCACGACGGCGCACGACCTGAGCGCCCGGCTTGTTCTTCAG
The DNA here is from genome assembly GCF_001838255.1 of Corynebacterium sp. HMSC073B01. Lineage (NCBI taxonomy): Bacteria > Bacillati > Actinomycetota > Actinomycetes > Mycobacteriales > Corynebacteriaceae > Corynebacterium > Corynebacterium sp. HMSC073B01. Next base: position 263 of record NZ_KV836151.1, read on the forward strand.
CGACCGAAGGGACTTGCGGACCTTCATTCGGGCGCTCCTTTCTACTCGGCTCCGAAACGGGAATGTGCACACTGCACTCTCCCCGGACAATCACCCCAGTGACTGCCTGGCAACGCACCCTTCCTGATAATCCGAAGAAATATCAAAGAGGATGCGTTACGACACGAGTTGCCATACTACCTAATAAGCGGAATAACTCCAAAAATCCGGGGGAAACATGTTCTTTGACGGGCAACCCCAAGATCGCGACTCCCCACGTTGCAACTGCTTCCACTTCTCTACTTGGCAGCGGCAATCATGTACTCGCGGACCTCGGCAAGCGTCTTACCTGAGGTCTCCGGCACCGCCTTGATGGTGAATACCAGCGCAATTGCGCCCGTAATGGCAAAGAAGAAGAACGACCACGCACCACCGACAGCATCCACCATCGGAAGAAAAGCCTGCGCCACAAACCAATTCGCAACCCATAGCGCGAGCCCTGCCAGCCCCATACCCAGGCCACGAGCCTCTGTCGGGATGATCTCGGAAATCAGGAGCCAGGTCGCCACCGACACAGCCGCCTGCTGAAACACGATAAATACGGTCATCAGCAGAAGCGACATCATGGCACCCGTCGAAGAGTTACTCGACAAACCATAGACGGGCGCCAGCACGAGCAGCGAGCTTGCACAGCCCACCAAACCGATAATCAGCATTCGCCGACGACCAACGCGGTCAATGATGCTCATACCAATTGCACACGAAATCACCGAGGCGATACCGATGATGATGGAGGTATAGACAGAGCTTTCCGTCGACAAGCCAACCTTGTTCATCATCGTCGGCGCGAAATACATAATCGCGTTCGCGCCCGTGACCTGTTGCGTCACACCAATGAGCATCGCAATAATGACGGTGCGTCGCACCCACGGGGTTTTCACGGCAAGGCGCTCGGCTGCACGCTGATCGGCGCTTGACGACGCCTCATCAACGGCAACCTCAGCCAGGGTCGCCTCATCTCCCTGCATCTGACGCAGCACGGCCAGCGCCTTGCCCTCCTGTCCTCGACGGACGAGGTAGGCCGGAGTGTCCGGCAGAACCAGCATGCCGATGAGCAGCACGATGCCGGGGACAGCGCCGAGTCCAAGCATGAGTCGCCAGTTACCGGAGGAGGCTAGGGCGGAGTTGGTGAGGAACGCCACCAGCTGACCAATCACGATCATCAGCGAGTTCAGGCTGACCAGGCGTCCACGCACATGCGGTGGTGCCATTTCGGAGATGTACATCGGTACGACGATGGAAACACCACCGATACAGACGCCGAGCAAAGTACGCGCAGCACCCAGCGAAAACGCACTAGTAGCGAAAGCACACCAGATACTGCCGATGATGAAGCCGACCGCTCCGAGCAGGATGGTGCCACGGCGCCCCAGGGAGTCCGCTACGCGACCGCCCAGGAACGCACCGATAGCCGCACCGACCAAGAGCATGGCGGTGACAGTGGACTCCTGTCCTGGAGTCAGCTCAAAAGAGCGCTGGATATACAGCAGCGCGCCCGAGATGACACCGGTGTCGTAACCAAAGAGGAGGCCGCCCAGAGCGGCGATGATAGCCACGGCTATCGACCGAGTTGTGGTGGTTTCCCGGTTCGGTCCAGTCTTATTCTGTTCGGTTGTACTCACGCTGGAAATCTTGCCACCGTCCGGCCAAAGACCCCCTATCCGAACAGCACTTACTCGATAAAGATGAGAGTTTTGGCACTCTTCTGGCAGGAAAATCATCCCTTTTCCCGTCCGGAACTAGCGGTAGAGTGAGGCTCATGACCCCAGTAGGCACACAGGATTTCCCGCATCCCCTCCAGTCGGAGATTATTAACGACCTCCACGTCCAGCCCACCATCAATGCCGCCGAGGAAATCAGCCGCCGAGTCGATTTTCTCTGCGATTATTTCCGCACCGCGCACGCCAAGGGATTCGTGCTCGGAATTTCTGGCGGCCAAGACTCCACGCTGGCCGGGCGTCTAGCGCAGTTGGCCGTCGAAAAGCTTCGCGACGGCGGTGAGGATGCCACTTTCATTGCCATTCGCCTCCCCCACGGCGTCCAGGCCGATGAGGACGACGCACAGGTGGCACTGCAATTCATTCAGCCTGACCAAAGGCTAACTATCGATATCGCACCGGCCACCGCCGCGATAACCACCCAGGTCACCGATGCCCTGGCCGGCAGCACTATCAGCGATTTCAACAAGGGAAATATTAAGGCCCGCATGCGAATGATTGCCCAGTACGCAGTGGCGGGTGTTGACGGCGCTTTGGTCATCGGCACAGATCACGCCGCGGAGGCGGTCACCGGCTTCTACACCAAGCACGGCGACGGCGCCTGCGACCTCGTCCCGCTGCAGGGGCTGAGCAAGCGCCAGGGCGCGGCCTTACTCCGTCACCCCGGCGCACCAGCCAGTACGTGGGAGAAGGTGCCGACGGCCGACCTGGAAGAAGACCGCCCTGCGCTTCCCGACGAAGTTGCGCTCGGGGTGACCTATACCGCCATCGACGACTACCTCGAAGGCAAGGCTGTCTCAGATGAGGATGCCGCGCGAATCGAGCACCTCTACTCCATTTCCCGGCACAAGCGAGCCGTCCCGCCCGGACCGGCCGATTCCTGGTGGCGCTAGGCTACTGCCCCGGGCCACCGATCTAGCGTCCCGGACAGAGCAGCAAACCCCTTAAGAGAAACCCCTTAAGAGAAGGCCTCCGCTCCAGCGTCCCAAATAGCCCCAACTGCGGCCAAGCTGTCTGCCACACCGGCTTCGGCGCTGGGTTCCAGCGCAGGTGAACCATCCTGGACGAGCTCGGCGGTCACCAAACCGTGGGCGAACGCCCACATGGCCAATCCCTTAGGCTCATCGCCGGCAACCTTAATGAATGCATCACGAATCCAGGCATCCAACGACGAAGGCGAGACGACATTCACGAAATTAGTGCGACTCATCAGCCGGTAACCATGCGGATCGTCGAGAACTGCCTGGCGGTACGCCTGCAGCAGAGACGCCGAAGTGCATTCCTCATCAATGGCAGCGTGAATACGCTTGCCCAGATTCTCGAGGCTCTCGGTCAGCAGCAGCTGAAGGAGCTCTTCTTTGCCGCTGATGTGCTTGTACAGCGATGGCGCCTTCACATCGAGCCGCGCCGCTAGGCGGCGCATGCTGATAGCACTCCAGCCCGATTCGCGCAGCATCGCGCGCGCTTCATCTACGATCTTCTGCATACGTGGGGACTGCCTGCGCACATCGGGCTGCGCTGGCACCCCATCGGTCGATTCTATGGTGCACGTCACATTTGCGACTGTAACGCGTTGAATCTCACTTAGGGCGCTTTTGGGTAATTTAACCCAACAATTTTTTAAAAAACAGCTAACGGCGGTGCTCAGTCACTAAAAGCTGCCTTTGCACGCTACAAGCTTTGCTTCACGACGGAGCCCCCACCGTCGTAAAGCAAAAGTGCCGTATGCCACCGCTACACTTCGTAGCGATTCGGCTCCTCCCCGAGGTGGAAATGGCGACCCGAAACATCGTTCGGGGTAATGCGCACGTAGTTGTACTTTAACGTCGGCAGCCAGGGCTTCAGCGGCAGCTCATCTGCAGCGTTAATATCCGCGCGGGAGGTGAGAACCTCTGCGTCACCCTTTACGATGACCGACCAGGCCTTCTGAGCATCCTTGTCAACAAAGTCGGCCTCAAAAAGAACATCGTGGTTCAGAGAAACAGTAAAGAGCTTCGACCCCTCGGCAGTGCGGAAGTAAATGCTTCCCTCATGAACGACGTAGTTCAGCGGGAAAAGGTCCATATCGTCTTTACGACGAACAACCAGTCGCCCAAAAGTCTGCGTAGCCAGCAGCTCAAGGGATTCTTCGGTGGACAGTTTCTGAATAACGGAGTCGTTGTTTGCCATACCCCCAGTATTCCACCGTTCAGACAAAGTTGCTACAGCCATACGGATTACCAATCATTGAGGTAAACGGCGAGCACACTACCCAGGGGTAGATACAAGAAAACCCCCGGTCATTTCGACCGAGGGATTTCATACTGGTGGAGCTAACGGGACTCGAACCCGTGACCCCCACACTGCCAGTGTGGTGCGCTACCAGCTGCGCCATAGCCCCAGAATCAACATCGAAGTGGCTTTCACCCTCCGCGGTGGACTCCTCAAAGGCTACATGGCACTGTCATGTATCACCAAATCCGCATGTAGAACACTCTTTTACGTATTCGTCGAGTGCCCTAGAGCAGATCTGCCGAACATGAACTGAAGATGAATCGTGTGAGCGTGCACGGAACCTAGCGCAGGGCCACCTTGACCCACTGCCCCAGTCCGCCATCACCGGAAATGTTCTCCAGAATATCCTTGCCATCGACAAAGACGTGCGGTGAGGAAACCTTGCCCAAGCGCTTCTCAAGGTCATCGAAGTTGGCATTTGCGCTTGCCTTAGCCTCGGTGGTGTCGATGCCGGAACGGACTTCGCTGACAATTTCGTCAGCAACACCGAGCTGCTCCAGACGGTCAGCCAACTCATCATCGCTCCACGTGACAGAGTTCTGCTGGTCAGCCATCATCATTGTGCGGAAGTTCCAATATGCGCGAGCATCACCGGTCTCAGCAATCTTGCGGGCAACCGCGAAGACGCGAGTGGAGTGACCGTCACGCTGCTCCTTCTCCTGACCATCCAGGAAGTTCAGCGTGCGGTATTCAGCGACAAGCTTGCCGTCGTTTAGCGCCTTGAGCTCATCATCGTGACCCTCTTCGCTCATCTGAGCACAGTAGTGGCACGAGAAGTCCTCAAAAATCGTGGCTGTTTTAGCCCCTTCGGCGCCGTCCTTGCTCAGTCGGATGACATCGCCGTCGAGTGCGACGGAGAAGTCGACGTCCTCATCTGGCAGTCCCTCAATCGGCTGCGACCGGCCGATGTAGATAACGCCACCAATAACAACTGCAACGACAGCAAGAAGAGCAATCAGGCCGACGACGAAGCCACTGCCCTTTTCATTTGGATTCTTAATCTTCTGACTCACACCGCTTACGATAGCGGTGTTTTCTTGCCAATGACACAATTGCGCCTGAGAAAACAGAAATGGTTGCTAGGCCGCATCGCTAGGCCCCATCACCTTGCCCCATTCCCCTGGCCTATCCCCTAGGCTTCCCCTCTAGCCAGCGGACTAGGCGTAAATGGCAAACTTCTTCCACGGCCACACGTACACAAATACAGCCAAGGCCAGAAAACCGATGTCTCGGGCGATTGACTTTAGATATGAAACCGCGTCAGCGTTCTCGTCGTAGCCACCGCCACCAAAGCAACCGCAGTCAATCTGCAGGCCGCGCGCCCACGCCGAGATAATGCCGCCGATAAACACCAGCAAGAGCGCGCCAGACAACACCGCTACCGGGCGCAAGAAAAGCCCCAATACCAGCAGGAGTCCGAGGATAACTTCGAAAGCGGGCAGCGCAACCGCTACCATCGGCACCAAATCGCTCGGCAGCAGCTCATAAGCTTGAACTGCCTGACGCGATTCCAGCGGGTTCAGTAGTTTGATAAGACCCGAGTACAACCAAACTGCAGCCAGGCCGAATCGTGCCACCACGCCTACGAAATTCTTCATACACAGAAATGTTAGTACAGGCTAACTGTTTACAGCTAGCCCAATGGTTACCGATTACCCGTTCAGAACTGCCGAAACCACGTCCTGTGCCTCAGCCTGAACCTGTGCCAGGTGATCCGCGCCTTTGAAGGACTCCGCGTAGATCTTGTACTTATCTTCAGTGCCCGACGGACGTGCCGCGAACCAAGCGTTCTCCGTAACCACCTTGAGGCCACCAATCGCAGCGCCGTTGCCCGGTGCTTCAGTCAGTTTGGCTGTAATGGTCTCCCCTGCCAGGGTGTCGGCCTTGACCTGCTCCGGCGAGAGCTTCTTCAGGATTGCCTTCTGCTCACGGGTTGCGTCCGCATCGGTGCGGGCGTAAGCCGGGGCACCGTACTTATCGGCGAGCTCTGCGTAGAGCTGTGATGGAGTCTTCTCAGTCACGGCCTTGATCTCGCTGGCCAGGAGATCCAGGATGATGCCGTCCTTATCGGTAGACCACACAGTTCCGTCGTGACGCAGGAACGATGCACCAGCGGATTCTTCACCGCCGAAGCCGATGGTGCCGCCGAGCAGACCCGGGACGAACCACTTGAAACCGACTGGAACTTCCACGAGCTTGCGGCCCAAATTGGCAACGACGCGGTCAATCATCGACGAAGACACCAGCGTCTTACCGACCGCGGTCTCCTGCGACCAGCCCGGACGGTGCGCAAAGAGGTAGTCAATGGCAACGGCCAGGTAGTGGTTCGGGTTCATAAGACCCGCGTCCGGTGTGACAATTCCGTGGCGATCGGAGTCCGCGTCATTGCCGGTGGAGATGTCGAACTCATCGCGGTTACCAATCAAGGACGCCATCGCATTCGGCGAGGAGCAGTCCATACGAATCTTGCCGTCTGTATCCAGCGTCATAAAACGCCAGGTCGCATCAACCAGCGGATTGACCACGGTCAGGTTTAGGTTATGCGCATCGCCAATTGCGCCCCAGTAATCCACCGACGCACCACCCATTGGGTCGGCGCCGATACGCACGCCGGCATCACGGATGGCGTCGAGGTTGACAACATTCGGCAGGTCCGACACGTATGCGTTGAGGTAGTCGTGCTTTACGACGAGGTCTCCGGCCTTATCCACCAGCTGGCGCTTAACCCCATCCAGGCCCTTAGCCAAGTATTCATTAGCACGAGCTGCAATCCAGTCCGTCGCATCCGCGTCCGCCGGACCACCGGTCGGCGGGTTGTACTTAAAACCACCATCCCGTGGCGGATTGTGGGAAGGGGTAATCACGATGCCGTCGGCACGCGCGGCGCTACTCCCCGTCGGACCTCCCTCCACGTCGCGGTTGTACGTCAGAATCGCGTGGCTGACTGCCGGAGTCGGCGTGTAGCGATCCTGAGCGTCAACCATCACGGTGATGCCGTTGGCCGTGAGCACCTCGAGGGCGGAAATCATTGCCGGCTCGGACAGGCCGTGGGTATCGCGACCGACGTAGAGCGGACCTTCAATGCCCTGGCCCTTGCGGTAATCCACGATTGCCTGAGTAGTGGCGTGAATGTGGTCTTCGTTGAAAGCGCCGTCGAGGGAGGAACCGCGGTGACCGGAAGTACCGAAGACGACCTTCTGGTCGGGGTTATTCGGGTCCGGGTGCTTTGTGTAGTAAGCAGTGACCAGTTCCGCGACATCGATAAGGTCGGATGGCTGGGCCAATTGCCCGGCGCGCTCATGAGCCATTGTGGGTATCCTCCTGCTGAATCGGCGAACTGCGCAACCACCGATTTCACCGCCGACGAGCCGGCCGGAATGGGGAAACCGGACTTAAATGCGCTTCCTCTTCCCCAGTGTCCCCGTTTTAGGGTCAGCGCGCATGGCAAGAACCACTCGGTAAGGCAAACTCGCCCCTGCAATAGGGTGCAGTAGGTAGATTGTCGCGTGCCGACGGGAACACCTCCTGGTGAAAGATTCCGAATTGTCGGCGCCTACCTCCCCTTTCGCCACTGTGCTAGCGTTTTCACCGTGAATGAGGAATCTGTCGTTGCGAAACTGCCATCAGCAGGACGGGCGCAGGTTCTCATGGCCCTGGTTGTCGCCGGCGGTGCCGCTATTGGCGCGGTAAGTCGCTTTCTGCTCGGCGCGGCAATCGATGCGATTGTGAGCTCGGGAACTAGCGCAGTTTCGACCACTGCCATCAACTTGTTGGGCTGCTTTCTCTTCGGCCTGGTCAGCAGTATCGCGTTTGCTAATCCTCGGCTTTCCGCTTTCTGCGGTACTGGCTTTTGTGGCGGTTTCACCACTTTCTCCGCATTTGTCATTCTCTTGTTGGTGCAAGCGGACACGTCAGTCGTACTGATTGTGAGCGTCGGACTTATTCATCTGCTGTGCTGCCCTCTCGCCTACTGGTTGGGCACCAAGTGCGCACGGGAGGTCGCGGAATGACCGGCGATCTCCTCGGCTCTTTTTCCTCGGCACTCTCTGCCATCCTCGCTATCGCAGTTGGCGCGGCAGTAGGTGGAGCGCTGCGCTATGCGCTGGCCGAACTTGCGGTGAAGTGGGCTGATTCCAAACTACCCGGAACGTGGACCGCGAATATGATTGCCTGCTTCGTCGCCGGTGTCGCTGCTGTGGTGTGGTCGCGGGGAACGTCGATAAGCAATGGCATGACGCCTGCTCTGGCCTATGCGACGGTAATGATTGGCTTCGCCGGCGGCCTGTCGACGTGGTCCACACTCGCCGGAGAGATCGTACGCCTTAAGAACCAACACTTTTGGAGGGCATGTGGGTACCTTGCTCTCACACTGATTGGCGGAATAGTTTTTGCTTTCGTCGGAATGTGTTTACCCCCACTTGTGGCGAATTAGTAGCACAATAATCATTTTCTGAGAAATTAATGATCGAATTTAGGCTTTCTACCAGTAAAGTTCCACAGCATGGAAAGCTTCAGCGATTTTGCCTCAGCGGCGGATAGTTTTATTTGGAGTCCGTATCTCCTGATCCCCGCGCTGATCGGCACCGGAATCATTTTGACCATTCGCCTGGGTGCAATTCACCTGGTCAAACTCGGCCCGGCACTGCGCCTCGGACTCATCGACCGTAACGACGAAGACGCCGAGGGAGATATCACCAACTACCAGGCGCTTGCGACGGCTCTCGCGGCAACAGTCGGTGTCGGCAACATTGTCGGTGTCGCTACCGCGATCGGCCTGGGTGGACCCGGTGCGCTGTTCTGGATGTGGGTGACCGGCCTGCTTGGTATGGCATCGAAGTACTCCGAGGCATTCCTGGGTGTGAAGTACCGTCAGGTCGATGCAGCTGGCGAACAGTCCGGTGGCCCGCAGTACTACCTGCGCAAGGCCATCCCGAATGGTTTTGGTAAGACGCTCGGTATTCTCTTCGCCGTCTTTGCTGCGCTGGCAGCGTTTGGTATCGGCAACCTGACCCAGGGCAATGCCGTGGCCTCGAACCTGGAAAACAGCTTCGACATCAATCCGACGCTCTCCGGCATGATCATGTTCATCCTGGTAGGTGCGGCGCTGATGGGTGGCATTAAGTCGATTGGCCGCATCACCGCCGGCTTTGTGCCGATGATGATTGTGCTCTACATCGGTGCGGCCGTGTGGGTGCTCGTCGCCAATGTCTCGGCGCTGCCCGAGACCTTCAAGCTCATCTTCACCGATGCTTTCACCGGCACCGCGGCCGTTGGTGGGTTCGCAGGCTCCACGCTCATTCTCGCCCTGCAGATGGGTGTTGCCCGCGGCCTGTTCTCCAACGAGTCGGGCCTGGGTTCCGGTGCTATCGCCGCTGCCGCCGCATCGACCACTCACCCGGTTCGTCAGGGTCTGGTCTCCATGACTCAGACCTTCATTGACACCATCATCGTCGTGTCCTTCACCGGCCTGGTTATCATCAGCACCGGTGTTTGGCAGGATGGCAACGTCGACACTGGCGCTCTGACTGCTGAGGCATTCTCCCGCGGTCTACCTGGCCACTGGGGTGGCACAATCGTCACGCTGTCGGTTGTCTTCTTCGCATTCTCCACCATGCTGGGCTGGTCCTACTACGGTGAGCGCGCATTCGAGTCCCTGGTCGGTCGCCGCGGCACCGGTCTCTACCGTGCGGTCTTCACCTGCGTAGTCTTCGTCGGCGCTGTTACTCATCTGGAAACCGTCTGGTCCGTCGCCTCGGCTCTCAACGGCCTGATGGCGCTACCGAACCTCATCGGTCTGATTGTCCTGTCCGGGCTCATTGCGCGCGAGACAAAGGCCTACCTCAAATTTGACCCGCAGTTGCGCGCAACGGCGGCAGAGATTGATAAATGGCAGTCTCAGCAAAACTTCGAGGCCTTCAGCAAGAACTAGCTGAAACTAGCAGCTGCTCGTAGGGACTACGACAAAAACTACGAGCAGGTCTGCGCGGTCTCCGGCTTTTCGATTGCCGCAAGCGCGTCGTCAAGCACAGAGACCTTTACCAACTTCATATCGCCTCGGTCGGCAGTCACAGCCTCTGCGCAATTGCCTTCCGGCACGAAGAACATCTCGGCGCCCTCATCTCGGGCGGCCGAGATTTTGTGTGTAATGCCACCGATTTCGCCCACGTTGCCGGCAGCGTCAATAGTGCCGGTGCCAGCGAGGTGCTGCCCCTCGGTCAAATCGCCTGGACTCAGCTTGTCAATCACTCCGAGCGTCATCATGAGCCCCGCAGACGGACCTCCAATGCCGCTGAGCTGGTACTCAACCTTGGTGTCGTCCGCGGATTGCGCCCCCATCCCAACGCCGAGCAGCGCGGCATTCTTCTGATGCGGATTTTCCGCCAGTGTCACAGAAATATCGACGGCTTTCTCGGGGTCAGAGTCCTCGCCCTTAGCAGTCTTCTGCTTGTCGACGGTCGCAGACTTGACCCTCAACGTGACAGTATCGCCCGGGTTGCGTCCGGCAATAATCGCCTTGACTTGCTCAGGCTTGCTTACGGCCACCCCATCCACGGCGAGAATCACATCGTCTTCATGCAGTCGCCCATCGACGGGACTATCCGGCACTGTGTAGGCGACGGTGACTTCCATCGGCAACCCGAGATGTGCCAGCGCAGCGGAGGTGGCGTTGGCCTCTGACTCGGTGAATGCAGCCTTGTTCTCCTCTTCCACCTCGTCCTGACTCTGGCCCGGAGGGAAGACCGCCTCAATGGGGACGATATCGTTGTCACGATCGAACCACAGGCCAATGACCTGCGGCAATGTCAGGTTATGTCTGACTGCGACGGTTGTCATATCCAGCGTGCCCTTAGAGAGTTCGGAGTCCGCAGCACTGCCACTGACCGAGATAATGCTCTTGCCCTCGACATCGCTGAGAACATCGAAGACCGGGCCAGGCCCCTGCGCGGCATAGGGCACTGTCAGCGTTGGCAGCGAGAGCACAGTTGCCAACGCGGCGATGGGCACAGCGCCCGCAACAAGAGTTTGGGTACGACGATTCACAAATAACACCCTACATTCTCGCTATCTGCCTACTGGACACCTGATGAATCTTGTCCGTGTCTGTTCGCTGGGCGCGAAGTTGCCAATAAAGTGGTGCTTTTAAGTACTCACGCGGGTCATTGCCCGGTACGGTGGGAGCATGAGTTCTAACGGATTTGGCTTTGGTCCGAACGACAATGATGACGATCGCGACGACGCTGGCAACAATGACTCCGGTCAGGGCGGTCAGGGCGGCCAGGGCGGTCCTTTCGGTTTCTTCGGGTTTCCCTTCGGTGGCATGGGCGGCGCCGGTGGCTTCGGTTTCGGCGGCCCCGGGCAGCCCGGCAGCGGCGCCTCCGGCAAGGGGGACCAGCCGAACTTGGGCGATATTCTCAACCAGTTCGGCGAGATGTTCTCCGGCATGGGGCAGCGATTCCAGGAGTCTAACTCTGGCCCTGTCAACTACGACGCGGCCGAGCGCGTTGCGCGGACCCGTCTTGGTAACCCGGCTCCGGTGAAGGACTCGGCCCGCGAGGCGCTGACTGATTCCCTGCGCCTGGCCGAACTGTGGCTAGATGACGTCACCTCCCTGCCGGCTGGTGTCAACCGCGTAGAAGCGTGGAATAGCCTGCAGTGGTTGGAGAACACCAAGTCGACATGGACTCGCCTTGTCGATCCCGTCGCCAGCCGCATGAGTGATGCCTCCCTCGAGGGTGTTCCAGAGGAAGCTCGCGAGATGATGGGGCCGATGCTGGGCATCATGCGCCAGATGAACTCGATGAGTTTCGGTACTCAGCTAGGAAATGCGCTGGCGGAGTTGGCACAGACGAGCCTGACTGGTTCTGACCTCGGGCTGCCGCTACACACCACTGGTGCGGCGGTACTGCTGCCAACGCATCTCGTCGCTCTCGCGGAGGAACTCGAGGTTCCAGCGCGCGATCTGTTTATCTACGCCACTGCCCGCGAAGCTGCCCACCAACGTCTCTTCGACCGCGTGCCATGGCTGGCTGAACGCATGATTTCCTCTGTCGAGGAATACGCTGCCGGCATCGTCATCGATTACTCGGCGATTGAAGAGGCCGCCCGCGGTCTGGATATTGAGAACATGCAGGATCCGCAGCGTATGCAGGAGGCTATGAGCGAGCTGCAGAATATGGATCTGAGCCCGAAGATTCGTTCTCGTAACGAGAATGCTCGTACTCGTTTCCAGACGCTGCTAGCACTGGTCGAGGGATGGGTGGACATGGTTGTCACCGATGCCCTCGGTGAGCGTCTATCGGGTGCCGCACAGCTGGATGAAGCCTGGCGTCGTCGCCGCGCCACCGAAGGTGCTGAACAGGCGCTGGAGAAAGCCACCGGCATTGACCTCGGATCCCCCAAGGTGCGTGAGGCAACCAACTTGTGGCACCGTCTGACCACCGCTGTGGGCATCGAGCGACGCGACAAGGTCTGGGATCACCCGGACTTCCTGCCCGTGGCAGAGGATTTGGATGAACCCGCGGCCTTTATTGATTCGGTCCTTGGCGGCTCGGAAAACGATGACTTCGACCCGATCGCAGAGCTTGAAGAGCAGCTGCGCAAAGAGGCCGAAAAGCGCGCGGCTGAGGGCAACGACAGTGACGCCGACGACGATAAGTAGCGAGTTAGCTCTGGGTTCCCCAGCGTTGATACGCCTCTAAATAGCCCCGTGCCCGTTCGTGGTACGGGGCTTTTGCCGCCCAATACCAGAACTCTTCGGTATGACCACCGTCGACGAAAGTGTGCACCAGTTCGTGCACAATGACATCGTCGAGGACGTACCCCGGGACGTCGGCAAGCCTGTGCGAAATGCGAATGCGCCCAGGACTATCGACACCGCCGGTGACGGATGCCCACCTGCGCGACATGTTCTTGACCCATTTGATTGACTCGAACCGCGGGCGATCTTCCAGCACCGTACGAGAGAGCAGCCGTGCGCGGCGCTCCAGCTCGGAATTATCCAGGTTGCTGCCAACTTTCTTCCGCACTCGCGCAACAATTTCATTGACCTGCTGTTTTTCCGCAGCGGCGCTGAGATCGTCCGGAACCATGACAATGATCCGGTTTCCCTCCGCGCGGGCGGACACAGTACGGCGGCGGCGCTTCGAGCGCCGAACCTCAACATCCGGGCCGTACTCAGGTCGCTTGGTGCTCATGCTTTTTAAGCGTATATGCTCTGCGCTGCGATTGCGTAAAAGCTGGCCCCGGGGTAAAAGATATTTTTATGGGGGAATACAGGGATACGTCTCGGGGGCGGGATGGTACGGCTGGCGTAATAGGTTCGCACGCACCCGCTGCACAAACACTTGCCGCGCCTGCCACGGACTACGCGCTGCGGCCGGAGGTACCGATTGTCATGCGCCCAGGCGCGCGGATTCAGTTCGGCGTGGAACCGGAGCGCAGCATGATTCTGCCGCTTTCCGACGGCACCCCGCCGGGGCCTGTCTTCTCGGCGCTTCTTGCAGCTCATAGAGGTAGCACCTTAAGCGAGGCCTTTACTGACAGTCACGACAAACTGTCACCGCAGTTCATTACCGCACTTATCTCCGACCTTCACCGAGCCGCGCTGGTCCAAAAACCACCGACACGGCGGAGGATTACGCTGATCGGTCGGGACAGCTTGCGCACCGGACTTTTAAAGGAGCTTCGTCGCACGGGTTGTGGTAGTTGGACGACGGCAATGTCGCCCACTCGCAATGCGACGCTAAAAATATCTCAATCCACACCGGAAGAGATCGGGCTCGCGGTGGTCACGGGCATGGAAGTACCGAGCATGCCCTTGGTTCGCGCTCTGTTTCATCGTGGAATTGAGCATCTGCACACGCATTTCCGCGATGGGGCACTGATTCTTGGGCCGCTTGTTCAACCAGGTCAAGGGCCCTGCTCGATGTGTTTCGAAGCTTATCGACGAGACCGCGACCCCGTCCGGGCACTGATTGCGCTACAGCTTCGCACTTTTACGCCCGTGGCCGCACCGGAATGGCTGAACACAGCGGTGCCACTGTTGGTTGGGCAGCTGCGGCGGCCGGATCTCTCAGATCTATGTGCAACGGAGGTGCGCATAGATCTGGAAAGCCTCGATATCACCCGCACTACTGTTGCTCCCCACCCGCAGTGCCCAGTGTGTGGTCATGGCAACTCGCATATGCAGTTCATGTAATTCGAAGTGCCTTGAGCAGAATCTGACTAGGAATTCACGAAAGAATTGACGATTCCCAAGATGCCTTCGCCGAAATGATTGAGCTTCGCTTCTCCAATTCCGGGAATCTGCAGAAGTTCCTCCGGCGTAGTCGGCTGCTGCTCACCGATGGCCAGAAGGGTCGCATCGGAGAAGATCACGAATGCGGGGACCGTCATTTCCCTCGACATTTCCAAGCGCCATGCACGCAATGCTTCCAGTAGTGCAGGATCCGCACTGACTGGGCACTCTTCACAACGCCCTGAGATCCGCTCGGCATCGGTGTGCAATGGCTTAGTACAGCCCTTGCACTGTTTGGACTGCTGACGCTTACTGCGGGAACTAGAGCTCCTTGAGCTTCGCTGTGCCTCAGCCGAGTAGTCAGAGACATCAATGTCGAGTTCATCGAGGAATCGTGTGCGGCGACGTGACCTGCGGCCGCCTTCTGTCCGCGACAATGACCAAGATAGCTCCAGATGTTCGCGGGCTCGAGTAATGCCGACATAGAACAGACGGCGCTCTTCTTCGATGGCTTCCGCCCCCTGCGCAGGAGAACGGTCGAATTTATTCAGCGCATGTTGGATAGGCAGCGAACCGTCGGTAAGCCCAACGAGGAACACCGCATCCCACTCCAGCCCCTTGGCTGCATGCAGGCTAGCCAGCGTCACGCCATCCAGCGTCGGTGGATGTTTGGCCTGCTGCCGGGTGTGCAATTGGCCGAGGAGCGCCTGGATATTGACCTCGGTGTTGGCATGAACGATGTCTTTACACAGGTCAAATAGGGCGCGTAGTGACTGCCAACGTTCCCTGGCACCAGCGCCTTCCGGCTCTTGGTCAGTCATGCCAAGACCCGCGAAAACCTGCTTGACCAAATCCAACAGATTCGTGCCCTGCAATGTCGGAACAGTCCGTGAGGAACGGGAAACTCGCACAAGTGCTGCGATGGCATCGCGGATCTCGGGACGCTGGTAGAAACCGTCCCCGCCACGAACCTGGTAGGCGACTCCTACCTCGGACAAAGCCTGCTCAAAAACTGCGGACTGTGCGTTAATCCGGTACAAAACGGCAATCTCCGATGCCGGCGTACCCGCGTCGATAAGTCGCTTGATGCTGCGCGCGGTCGCGCGAGCTTCCATCGGCTCATCGTCGTACTGATTGAAAGTCGGCTCCGGGCCGTCTTCACGCTGCCCAATCAGCTTCAGCCGCGAGCCGGCGATACGGCCCTGCGCACGGCCGATGACATTGTTGGCCAGCTCGACGACCTGTGGGGTCGATCGGTAGTCCCGCTGCAGGCGGACCACTGTGGCTTCCGGGTAGTCCCGAGAGAAGTTCATCAGGTATTGCGGAGTCGCGCCTGTGAAAGAGTAAATCGTCTGGTTGGCGTCCCCGACAACTGTCAGGTTGTCACGGTCTCCCAGCCAGGCGTTGAGAACTCGCTGCTGTAACGGGGTGACATCCTGGTACTCATCGACGACGAAGCACCGATACTGGTTGCGGAATTCCTCCGCCACTGCACGGGAATTCTCCATCGCACCGGCGGTGTGAATGAGCAGGTCGTCGAAGTCAAGCAATAGCCCGTCAGGAGTGGTTTTTATGTCCTCGTAAGCGCGATAGCAATCGACAATTTTTTCCGCAGACAGAGGTGCCGTGCGCCCATGCTCCCGCAGCGCGGCCTGGTACTGATCCGCACCGGCCAGAGTGGCCTTCGCCCACTCAATCTCGCCCATGACATCGCGGATCGTTTCCTTGGAGGTGTCCAGGCCCACCCGGCGTACTGCTTGGGCGACGACACGGAATTTCTTGTCATCCAACAGCTGCCAGGGCATATCACCGGCGACTTGGGGCCAGAAGTAGCGCAGCTGGCGAAGAGCTGCCGAGTGGAAAGTACGCGCCTGGACTCCAGGCGTTCCCATCTTTGCCAGGCGGTCGCGCATCTCCCCTGCTGCACGCGAGGTAAATGTCACCGCTAATACCTTCTGCGGCTGCACAAACCCCTGGTCAATGAGGTACTTGATGCGATGAGTAATTGTTCGGGTCTTACCTGTACCGGCTCCAGCAAGAATGCACACCGGCCCCATCGGAGCCGTTGCTGCCTCGCGCTGGTCTGGATCCAGCCCAGCTAGATAATCCGGCTTGTTCACATCCGCCTCTGAGTAAGTCAAAAGTTGTTAGACCCCATTTTTAAACTGGTCGAGTGCTATTCGTCATTGCTGTAGACACGGCGGACGTACAGCAGCCGGTCGCCTGGCTCCACCGACTCACACTCCGGTGAATCAATTCGGTACAGCTCACCCGAGCGCACCACGCCGAGTGCAATATCCGCGAGGTGCCGTGGGCTGGCACCGATTTCCTCTTCGGTGACCAGCCTCTCTGCAACAGAGAATCCTTCATCCGGGCTCAGGAGGTCTTCCATCATCTCAACCACCGAAGGAGTCACCGTGGCCAGCCCCAGCATTCGGCCGGCGGTTTCAGAAGAAATAACCACTTGGTCTGCACCTGACTGCGTCAACAAGTGGCGGTTTTCTGATTCACGCACCGAGGCCACAATTGAGGCACCCGGCGCCAACTCACGGACCGACAACGTGACCAGCACCGCTGTGTCATCTTTGTTCGGTGCAACGACTATAGAGCGGGCACGCTGAATACCAGCTAACTTCAGCACATCGGATTTGGTAGCCGACCCATGCACCGTCGCCAAGCCTTGATTCGAAGCGTGATCGAGTGCTTCCTTGTCCGTATCAATAACAACGATTTCTGCCGGATCTACGCCGTCCGCGAGAAGAGCTGCAATGGCAGAACGACCCTTGGTGCCGTATCCGATAACGACGGTGTGGTTGCGCAACTGTCTCCTCCAGCGCTGAATTTGCAGGGTTTTCCGAGATTCTTGGGTCAAAACGGTCAGAGTAGTACCGACCAAGAGAGCAAGGAAGGCCACGCGCAGTGGCGTAATGATCAAAATATTGAGTAATCGAGCCCTCTGTGTCACCGGCGTGATGTCACCGTAACCCGTCGTCGACAGGCTGACAGCCGAGTAATACACCGCATCGATGAAGGTGAGAGGCTCCGTATATCCGTTGCGGTCGTAGTAGACCACGACGGATGCAATCAGCAGCAAAAATACGGCGTAGTTCAAACGACGTATGATTAGCCGCCAAGGATTCTTCGGCGCGGACTCAGGCAGGCCAATGACTCCCAGCAGTGCATGCCCGGGAAGATCATTGAGCCCGGTTTCGTATCCCGAAGATTTCCGAATTGGATTACGCAACCGCTCCTCGCCTGCCTTTCATGAAAACTCCTCCCGGTGAAAAATAGCGCATACAAACTGCTGCTTTCACCTGGATAACTGGCCACGGCCACGCGGCAGTTACATACGTAGATGATTATCCAATCAGCTCGCGCATTTTCCTGTCTAACTCTATCCTGCTTGGCAGTAGCGCTTCATCTGGTATTAGCGTCCGTCCTGCCGAAACGTAGAAGAACCCGGCTTCAATGTCTTCGGGGGCAGTTTCCATTCCCATCTCGCGCAGCCTATCCGACCACGCCAGGCGGTAAATCGCCAGCTGTAGCGCCGCTACTTCCCTTTCCTTTCCGCGCGGCATCTGGCCTGTCTTCCAGTCAATGACGCTCCACTTCCCGTTGTCGTTAAACACCGCGTCGATTCGGCCGACGACCCGCCTCTGCCCGATGGCAATTTCAAACGGCACCTCTACATGCGTTGGCGTGCGGTCAGCCCACACAGATGCCTCGAAGTTCGCCTTCAATTTCTCCAGTTCGCGTTCGGACGCGACTTGTTCTGTGCCGAGGAAGTCATCCAGTTGATCCCCGAAGAGATCCTCATCGTCCAGCAGACTGTGTGCACCGAAGCGATTCTCCAACCAAGCGTGGAATGCCGTACCTCGGCGCGCGAATCGGTTTGGCTTAAACGGCACCGGGCGTGCTTTCCGACGAGCAAACGCGACCGGATCCGCAATCATCGCTTGGTATTCGCTAGTGGACATGCTTGTCGGCATTGGTAGATGAATCTCCGCGGCCTTAGCTCGAAGGATTTCATCCACGAGAATGGTCGTTTCCGTTTCCCATACCTCAGACAGGTCACCTGCAATGGGGCGCTCATCCTGGTCTTCGCCCATGTAGCGCATGACGCTTTCGGCTGCTCGCTGCACACTATCTCGGCGGTTGCCCAGGGTATCGACGGGCCAGACCACCCCATCAACCGCAGTGTCGCAGTCCAAATCGACTTCAGTGTCCTCTACCTCAGGGTCCTCCCCATCTGTCCACGACACCACATAGTCACTGAATTGAGTGGCGATGGCTGCGAAGTCCGCCGACACGTCGGTGGGTTTCTTCAAGCTCGGATTAGGCCGCCTGCTTGCAGTGACAATGAGCTTTTTCGCGGAGCGAGTCATGGCAACGTAGAAGAGGCGCTGTTTTTCTTCCCTCTCCACTTCTCGCAGCTCTTCCTTGTAGGCTTTGATCACCTTGTTGAGGTCGGTCTGGTTATCGGTGCCTGATATGTCCAGTTCGGGGGCGTTGCTGTCGACAGAATCAGCGACAGGAGCCCAATCGCCTGCTGCAAGCTGCGTTGCATCCTCTGTTGTTTCTGCACTAGCCGTTAGCGGATCCACTTGAGTAATTGCGCCAGGAGGAAGCTGAACTGAATTGGTCAGCCACGATGACAAATCAACTCTGTCGAACTTGCTAGTGGTGATGCCCGGAACAGCAACCGTTTCCCACTCCAAGCCCTTTGACTTGTGCATAGTCATGATTTGGACACAGTTTTCCGGCATGTTCATAGGTGCCCGTTCCAAGCCATCATCGTGTTCGACAGCGAATTCCAGATAGTTCAAAAACCCTGTCACATCGTCCGAGATATTTTGAGAATACGTCGCAGCGATATCGACAAACCTATCCAGATGTGCGGTTGTCGGCCTGGTTATCGCGGTAGCAGAACCGTACTGTCCAGCCGCTGCTTCTACGCGAATTCCAAACTCAGTAGCGATGTCCTCGACCAGTTCCGGCAGAGGCTTATTCAGCGAGAACCGGCGTAGTTTTCGTAGGCTTGCACCCAACTGTGCGATGCGCACCATTGCTTCATCTGTGTAGTTCAGTGACTCGCTACAGACCAACCGCCCATTTTTTTCCACACTGCCGCGCGCCAGCGGGGTGCCGTCGTAAAAACGAATATCCGGGTCGGCGATGGCGTGCCCCAGCCCCACCGCGGACGATGCTGCTTCGGCATCTTCCACGAGCTTGTCATACTGGCGAGCGAGCTGGGAAAGCGGTGAGGAGTCTGAAGTCTCTTCGACGTTGCCCTTCTTGCGGGCCAACTCGTCCTTTCCTGCGATTGCCAGCTGATCTACACGAGTGCGAAGTGCCTCCACGTCCGCGGCACCCAAATTGAACTGTGGGCTGAGTAGCAGACGCAGAGCATCCTGGTCTGAACTGGGGTCGACCAATATCTTCATCACCGAGGTGATATCCATGACCTCGGGCAAGTGCAGCAATCCAGCGAGTCCCACAATGATTGCAGGCACACCCCGCTCAGACAGTGCATCTAAATAGACAGCCGATTCAGCATTTGTCCGAACCAGGATGGCGGCATCGAGCTTGTTGCCAGCTGCTTCACATTCGCGTAATTGCGTCTCCATGCAATCTGCGATGTATGCAACTTCTTCCTCACCGGTTGCAGTGAAAGCAAGCTGCACCTCGCCCTGGCCTGCTTTTGGCCCTGCATCCAGTGCCTCTACCGTACGAGCCTGCCCCGCAAAAGCACGGTCGGAGACTGCGTTAGCAAGCTGCAGCACTGACTGCGGGTTTCGCCAAGAAATGGTCAGTTGCTTTTTCTCCGCTGGCTGCCCATCCGACCGCGGAAAATCATTGACAAACTGCACAAGGTTTTCGGCCGTTGCTCCTCGCCAGCCATAAATTGCCTGCATCGGATCGCCGACAGCGGTGACACAACCACCGGAGAACAGCGCACGCAGGAACAGCCGCTGTGTGTGCGACGTGTCCTGGTACTCGTCGAGCATGATGATCTTAAAGCGACGCCGCTCCTCCTCCCCGACTTCCGCGAAGTCGGTGGCTAGCCGGGCCGCCCGAGCCATCTGCATACCGAAGGTGGCGACATTTTCTTCATTGCACCGAGCTCGAACCTGCTCTACCAGCGGCAAAATCTCTAATCTCTCCCGCTGCTTATCGACGATGCCCTGTAGATCGCCAATTAGTCCCTCGCGTTTACCCTTCTGCGGGGTCTGCTCAATATTGCTGATGAACGCTTCGGTTTCCTCGCGAATCGCCTGCGGGGTAGATAAGTTTGAGTCGATGTTCGACCCCAGCTCAATAATGCGACTGGCCAGCGTTGATGGCGCAATATCGACATCAATTTCGGTCACATTGCGAGCTGTTTCCCAGGCCAACTGCCACTGCGTCGCGCCATCCATAATGGTGACCCCCGGCTCCGTCGGCAGCAAAAGACCATAATTGCTCACGACTTCAGAGGCATAAGCATCGTAAGTAAGCGTGGTTGGGGCAATGACCTCGAGGCTTGCTAATACCTCTGGTGAAGCTTGTGCACGAAATGCAGCGGAGGAAGCAAGCGCATTCAGCTGTTGGCGGATACGGACGCCGAGCTCGCGCGCTGCCTTCCTGGTGAAGGTCAAACCTAGAACTTCTTCTGGGCGGATAAAGCCGTTGGCGACCAACCACACAACACGGGCAGCCATTGTCGCTGTTTTACCAGCACCGGCACCGGCGACAACAAGCATTGGTTCCATCGGTGCACCGATTACCGCCGCTTGTTGCGGGGTGGGCGGAAAGTCCTGCCCCATCATCTCCGACAGGGTGACGGGATCAATGATGGTTCGTTCCTCCGACATGACTACCGATTCCCTTCTGCTGCCGGGCACGCCTTCGAAAGCGTGCAGAACTTGCAATGATCACCAGCGAGCGCCAAGGCACGCGGGCCAGACGTCGCACGTGCTACCTGCTCCACGCGACGCTCCCAGTCAGCCAACTTGTCTTCCGTGAGCTTTGACTGTTCGCGGCTAGTGATAATGGTCTTATTGTGTGACTTTCGCGGAAATACCAGGTATGCCCCAGATTGTTCAATGCCTTCGCCGTTGTCCACAGCGAGCCCATCTCCGCTTTCAACGAGCTTCCCCTTCGACAGCGCTAGTTGATATGTAGCTAGCTGTGCGTGTCCTTCTACTTCTTTACCGGAGGGCGCTGTCTTACCGGTTTTAATATCGACGATTTGAACTGCACCATCAGCGTCTTCAATCAACCGGTCGATTCGTCCGACAATCACGATGTCATCGTTGATGTTGACATTTACTGGGACCTCGGTTCCGATATCTTTCTTAGTCTCAATCCACCGCTGCCAATCCTCCAGCCCGGTCAACCAGGTCTCTTCCTCAGTACGCTTACGCCACTCCGGATCATCGGACAGGTCCCCAAAAACACGCCGGATCTCAGACTGAGCCTCAGGCACAGTCACTCCCTTCGCGACTGCTTCTACCGCCTGATGCAGTAGAGAGCCCAGATACATGGCCGATGTCGGTGCTGATTTATCCAACATGGCCTTCAACGGACAACTCAGGGTTGCTTCCACCTTGGAGGGATTGATCCTCATCGGCTTCTTGTCATTTACCGGCTTCGAAGTCGACGGTGCACGGAGCCCCCACCAGGTGTCTGGATGTGCGCCAGCAACCTCAACCTGCGCCAATCGCGCGAGTTGACGTGCAGCTTGTCGACGCCGCGTCTCAGTCTCCGCATCGTCCACAACGGCTGCACGCAGTTCTGCCAGCAGTGACTCCACAGAGAGCACCCGTGGCAGGCCTTCACCGGCCCATGCGACATCTTCTGCCTCTGCAACATCCGGATTGCCGGCGTTTGCTTCATTAGCCGTAGCCCCGACTCCGTTCGCAGACGACGATGCTTCCGACTGTTTCACCAGCTCCGTCACCGAATTACCGAGCTTTTCAACGAGCTCGATAATAAACGGACTGGGAACTCCAACATCGTCAGGAGAATCGACTGCGGTCAGCAGTACCCTGTCGCTCGCCCGTGATACCGCGACGTGCAGCAAACGACGTTCCTCCGCCAGCGCATCCGCCATGGAATTGATGTACTCCCGCGGCTCAATTCCGTGATCAACGAGACCGATGAACTCGTTCTGCTTCATCACCGAGCCAGTCACACCGAGGCTGGGCCACTGGCCTTCCTGGACTCCGACAACTGCTACTGCTTTCCACTGCCTGCCCAGAGCCGCATGGGCTGAGAGAATGCGCACGGCATCGCGCTCTACCCCGCTACGGTCACGTGCGCCGATGGGCAGCTCCTGCTCTTCCACAGAAGCGATAAAACCGTCAACCGTCAGTTTTGGATTCAGCTCCACACGGTCACCAGCAAAGTCGAACAGTGCCATCACAGCATCCAAATCGCGGTCAGCCGATGCGCCAGCTGTACCGCCGCGCAACGATGCCGCCACCAGATGGTCTGCCAAACCAGTGGACTGCCAAATTGCCCACAAAGTTGCTTCCACACCATCGCGCAACGCTTCACGAGCTGCGCTCAACAGATCCAGCGGCACCTGCAGCGCCTGACGTTCACGCTGCGACAGAGACTCAATAAGCTCCAGATGTTCAGCTGTGAGTCCCTCTGCCTTCAAGATTCCGATGAGCTGAGTCATCGCGGCCCCGCCGAACAGGTCGGCCTTTCGGATTCCGCGCAGCAGACGCTCTTTGACAATCGGATCCATGTTGACCAATGGGCCGGAGAGGAACTCGTCCCACTCCACGTCATCGAGCTGGTTCATAGTTGCCCGCAACGCCACCATCAGCGCTCGCACCAATCGCTGATGACTTAGCACGATGTCCGTTGGGTCAATCTGCACAGGCACACCCGCACGCGACAACGCACGGAACAGAGAGGACTCCCCTGCACCGGACCGGACGATGACCGCCATATCCTTCCATGCCACTCCCTCGTCAATATGAAGGCGCCGGAAGTAGTCCGCGACTGTGGCTCGCTGTGCACGTTCAGAAGGATGAATAGCTATTTTTACTGCACTTTTAGCTGCGTACGAGTTTTCCGCTGCGACGGTATCGCTGTTGTTTCCAACTTCGGATTCACGAGCTTCCTGTGCTCCAACTGAACCGACAATGCCACGGTATGCAGGAGCCTTAGGCAAGCGCTGAGAAACTGCGTTGACTAAATCCGCGATATCAGCGTTACAGCGGTAAGACTGCTGCAAGTGGATTGCCTTGCACTCGGCCTCACCAGTCCTCCGGAGATAGTCATTATTAGCACCGCGGAAATGGAATACCGATTGATCTTCATCACCAGTAATGACGGCTACGGCCGCCTGCGACACAAACCGATCCACAAGACGCGCAGCTTCCGGGGATAGGTGTTCAGCATCATCGACCAGCACCACCGACTTTCCCCACCGAGCCAGTGCTTGCGCGTCTGTATCCAGCTCCATCAATGCCGCAGAGACAATCTCTGCAGCGTTCAGGCTGGGCTCCCACGCCAACCGCATAGTCTGCTGATACTCCGCCATAAACTTGCCAGCCGCACACCACGACTCAATGCCATAGTCCACGCCGAGCTGCTGAAGCCTCGGGGCGTCAATCCCCCGCTCAGCTGCACGCAGCAGAAAGTCACGAACCGCACGGGAAAAACCGACTAACGGAAGAGCCGGGCGCAACCGCTCTGGCCAATACGCACCACCATCTTCCGCATGACCGGCCAAAAGTTGCCGCACGACAGCATCTTGGCGTGCACCAGTGGTCAACGATGGTTCAGGCTCTCCCCGACTGACAGCGGCATCACGTACTACTGCATAGGCAAGCGAATGCACGGCACGCACCATGCCACCTTGACCTGCCCCGACCGAACCACCTTCCCCCAGTTCAGAGGAAAAACGCCTGTCAATATCCCGCCTCAATTCCGCAGCGGCCTCTTTTGACTGTGACACCACCAAAATGCTGTCCGCCGGAATGCCCGCCTGCATGTAGTCCACCGCGAGATCTGCCAGCAGCGAACTCTTTCCAGTCCCTGGGCCGCCTAAAACGCGCACAACAGACTGGTTTACAAGCTTGTTCTCTACCACGAGCGCCTGATTATGGGAAGGGAAAAGCGCCTCTACCGCAGTACCCAACCACTGCCGACGACGAGGAGGTTCCTCCTGGACGAACCGAACCTTCGGCATTCCATCTACGTTCATGTGCACCATTGTGGCACAACCTCCGGACCGATACTCGAACACCCATTCGAAATAAGGAGAAAAATACCCCCGCCCCAAAAACTCCCGTAAATACTGCCCGGCGTTACTTAGACACAAACGCGCGAACTAGCGAAGCCGCGCGGAACAGACCGCGATACGCACTCGGCTGCGATTCTGGACTAACAGCGTGGACAAAAAGTCGATAACACATCGCACGAACGAGCAACTGACCGAAATCCGGCAGGTGATCGAAGCGCCGCAGTAGCTCCTCATCAGCCCCCATCATGGACAGGCAATCCACTGCCGCCAAGGCAGCTGTCCAACCACGGACATGCCACGCTGGCACGATATCGGTGAGAACCGGGGCGGCCGTGCCGTCGTAAAGCAGCGTGCCGACGAGGTCTGCGTGACAGACCTGCAGAAGCTCCGTTGGCACAACCATCTCTGCCCGCAGCTGGAGAAGATCACCGGAGATCGTGAGAGCCTCGGCACAATCGGCGCGGGGGACGCTATCCGCGTCGAGAAGCTGCTCGAGGATGCCGATTGGGTCAGAGTCCCAAGCTGCGCGATTACACATGACGAAGTAATCGGGCTCCTTATCAAGGAGAAACTGTGGCCGTTCAATACTGGCAAGCGACTCTTCCACGCGACCAGCGGCCACAATGGTTTCATCGGCACGTGGCGCGAATCCCCCCGGGATGAAATGACGAGCCTGCCACCCAGCAATAACCAAGCGGCCGTCACTGGTACGCACAGATTTCGCCACTCGGACGCCATCGACATCTAGCGCACTGCGAACCTTTGCAGACCACAGCGCCTGCGCCGAATTATGTACCGGCGAAAGGACAATGGAATCGTCGTAGACCCAGCCATTGTCCCAAGCTCGCCCGGCACGATGCGGCTCGCCCTCGGCACCAAAGGCCTCTAAAACACGGTCGGGAGGAGTGGCGATCATAATCTGCTACTACCTTGCTTTCTGAGTCGGTGCGGCCGTATCGTCGTCCGCCCCAAATGGGTACGGCCAGCCGTTGACAGAACACGTCTTACCATCGACCTGATAGACCTCGCTGCTGTCGATTTTGTGCAGTTCATCGTTCGACACGCTCAGGGTCTGCTGCATCATGATTGGCGCGATACCGCCGTCCCTCGGACAGGGCTCGTGAACCGCGTACCCAAGTCCGTGACCAACCTCGTGATTAATAAGGTATTGGCGATACAATCCCAGGTCCCCCTCAAAAGGCAGGGCACCTCGAACCCACCGGGCGATACTGACGACCACGCGCCCAGGCTCACCTTCCCGCTGCCCAGACAGGTAACAGGAGGTCTCCATTCCCAAGGTGTTTCCGCACAGCTGATGTGCGGTTCCAGTCGCGGAAAGCTGCACGACAATCGTCGGATCCTGATCGCGAGGCACTGCCTCGAAAGAAAAATCTGGATTAGCTGTCCAGCCACGTGGATCGGCCAGAATCGAGTTCACCGTCTCCGCAAAGGCGCGCTCGCCACCAATTGAAGGAACATCAATGTTGTCTTCAATTTCCACGGAATACCTGATCGCATTGCGGCGCCCCTCCCCGACACGGGGATGCGCCACGGTGACATCTTTAAAATTTCCCGAGGGTTCCGTGGCAAAGGCCGGACCAGGTGGCAACTGTCCTCCCTCGTAACCATCACCGTACCCCTCACCGGGCACCGGACCAGGGCGACTGTTACCACTCTGCGAGGTGACAGTGCCATTGCCGGAACCTGGAGAATCATCTTCAGCAGTGAAGATGTCGAAGAGAATGATGACTGTGAGCACCACAAGTACGGGGATGGCATAGGCTCGCCACCCCCAACTCCTTGCAATGCGTACGAGAAAGGGTTCTTGCGTCATTAGGCGAAGAAGCCAACCTTACGGTCTGCGTTATTACCGGTACGGACGTAGGCGACCTTGGCAGCATTAATCAGGTACTCCTGACCAGCGCCGTCACTGATCTCAATCACACCTTCGCCAGCAGCCAGCTTCTGGGAGATCGCAGCCTTGACCTCCTCGCCACCAGCGACGTTTTCAATGCTCAGCTCACGCGTATTGTCTGCAAATCCAATAGTGATGTCCATAGGTGACATCATAACCATTCCCAAAGCGGCTAGGATTAGAGAGACCGATTAAGCCGTCGTGTCACGTGAGGTTACAAACAGCAAAGGAGTCGCCGTGGCAGAGTCCCAGTCCCCGACATTCGTCGAATTGGGGGTCGCCGCGGAAATCTGCGACGCACTCGCCGACGAAGGAATCAACCGCACATTTGCCATCCAGGAACTGACGCTGCCCTTGGCGCTCGACGGCACGGACATCATCGGCCAAGCCCGTACTGGCATGGGAAAAACCCTTGGGTTTGGTGTCCCCCTCATTGACCGCGTCTTTGATGACGCCCGCATTCCAGAACCGGATGGCACTGCCCGCGCAATCATCGTCGTTCCCACCCGTGAGCTGTGCGTGCAGGTCGGCGAGGACTTAGCCCGCGCTGCGCACTCAACCAATCTGCGTGTATGCACCATTTACGGTGGCCGCCCCTATGAGGAACAGATTGAACAGCTAGACCGCGGCGTGGACATCATCGTCGGCACTCCGGGCCGTCTCATCGATCTTTACCAGCGCAATAATCTAGAGCTGTCAGGCGTAAAGATTTTGGTTCTCGACGAGGCCGACGAAATGCTCGACTTGGGTTTCCTGCCGGACATCGAGAAGATTCTGGCTGCGGTGCCGGATGAACGTCAGACCATGCTCTTCTCGGCAACAATGCCGGGCCCTATTCTGACTCTCGCACGTACCTTTATGAATCGCCCGGTGCACATCCGCGCTGAATCAGGCGAGGAAGAGGCCACAGTCCATGAGACCACTAAGCAGATTGTTTTCCAATCGCACCAAATGGATAAGGTTTCAGTCATTGCCCGCATCCTGCAAGCCAACGGTCGTGGTCGCACCATCATTTTTGCTCGTACAAAGCGTGGTGCCGCTTCCATTGCTGAGCAGCTCGGCGAGCGGGGCTTCCTGGTCACCGCCGTCCACGGCGATATGGGCCAGCCTGCACGTGAGCGCTCACTGACGGCGTTCCGCAATGGCGACGTCGACGTCCTGGTCGCAACCGATGTCGCGGCTCGCGGTATCGACATCGACGATGTCACCCACGTCATCAACCACCAGGTGCCCGATGACGAAATGACTTATGTCCACCGCATCGGCCGTACCGGACGCGCGGGACACAGCGGTGTCGCCGTTACGCTCGTCGGCTGGGATGAGACCGCAAAGTGGAAGGCTATTTCAGATGCTCTCGACCTGGACATGGCCGAGATTCCGACGTGGTTTTCCACCTCCCCCGAGCTCGCCGAAGCTCTTGACATCCCCGAGGGAATCGATGAGAAGGTCGGGCCAGCCCGTCCGGTGTTGGGGTCCCGACCGCCTCGCGGGCGTGGCGGAAGAGGTCCGCGAAACAACCGCTCACAGCCTCATCATCGCAATCGCGGCCAAGGACGAAACTCACGGCGGGACGGCCACTCCAATTCTCATCGCCGCCGCTAAACTGCTGCGCGTGCCAACTCCCCCGCCTCACTTCTCTCCACGACCACTCGTCGACAGGACATTCCAACCGTGCTGCAGTCACCACAAGCCAACGCTGAGCCCACCACTGCAGAGACCCGACTGCGTCGAAATCGAATCGCATCAGTCATTCTCATCATCGCCGTAGTGCTAGTCATCGGTTGGACATGGGTCGCTTCCCCGGCCCGCAAGGTCGATCGCACTGAAACGACGGCTTCTGCCGGCTCGGCAATGCAAGCCCCGGCTGCGAACGATCCGGAGGCAATGCCACATACTCTCCGGCCGGTGTGGTCCACCGAATCGTCGGCAAGCACAAGCACGCACACCATCTCCCCGGCGCCACTGGTGATGGACAACTCCCTCATCGTTGCTGAGGACCGGGGCGTGCGTGCTATCTCGCTTAACGACGGCACGGAGCGATGGCACTATCGACGAGATATTCCGCTGTGTGCGCTCTCGGGCAGTGATGGCCAAGTTTTCGCGACTTTTCGTGGGGCAGCTGGCTGCGGTGAGACCGTTGCACTCAAACCCGATTCGGGACAGTATGTCGCGACCCGAAAATCGATTGCTGCTGACAGCCCTGCCGCCGTGCGCTCGAATTCATACGCGGGTGTCTACGACTCTGGATTCCTGGAGCTGTGGCGCTCTGACTTGGTCCGAGTAGTCGAGTACGGCAAGGTTCCAGCATCTCCGGAACCGAAGATGCAGCCACATCCAGAGTGTTCGATTATCAGTGCGCTCACACGCGTGGAGCTGCTGGCCGTTGTAAACAACTGCGATGGTCACGGACGTCTGGTCATGCAGGTGGCAAATCCGGAGGAATCGCGGAAACCAGAGGTCAAGAGTGATATTGACCTTGGTCCAGTAACTGCAGATATGTCGCTGGTATCGATTGGCCAGGACACGGCAGCGGTACTGGCAGACAATCGCATCCGCGTTTTTCGTATGGACGGCACGATGCTAACTGAATTGGCGCTGGGTGAGACTACCCTGCGTCCAGCACCGGCTGAAGCTAACTCCGACGGCGATGCCCCGCGTGCGCCTTTTACAACGGATCTCCGCCATCACATGACGTGGTGGTCGCCACGTGGATTACTTGGCTTCCGTCCGAGCACCCTGGCACCGGATTTCGAGTTTCCTGAGGCCACAGGGACCCCAGCTCCATGGGGTGAGCATGTTTTCATGCCAGTCGCTGACGGAGTCGCGGTATTGAATGCCTCAACTCTCGAAATTATCGGCACACTCCCGTTGCCTGCAGCTGCGAAGTCCACTCATGCAAATGATGCGGACAAGCCGGAACTGCCCGTGCGCCTTGCGGTTGTCGGTGACACGCTACTGGTCCAGCGCGGTGAGTCAGTCGACGCGTTCGTCATCGAAATTTAAAAAGAGCGGGCAGCCCAGTCAATCGCCTTCGGACTAAACATACAGACCAGCGCCGCAATTGAAGCTGCCGCTGTCGGCAGAGCCAGCAGAAAAGCGCTCGAGCGGAACATGTAATAGGCCACACCCAGCAAGCAGAGGTTGAGCATAATAATCGGTCCGCGCCCCCAACGGGCGCCACGCAGCAGCATAATCGCACCAGCGAGAACCGAGCCAAAAATGAGAAAGAACCACAGCGCGGTACCCCACCCGGAAATGACTGCGGCCTCGTCGCGGTACCCCATCAAATCACGAATCAGAAGGAAGACTCCGTAGCCCAGACCGAGGGCACATTCGGCGACACCAATCCACGCACCGACCATGACAACCTGAGGTGCGGCCATCGGTCCGTCAGCTACCGCAAGCTGGTCAGTAGTACGCGATTTGGACGCATTGCTGCTGTTTTTCTGGTTACTCACGCCCTACATGTTAGCCCGGCGGGAACCGATGAATACACCCTGGAGGCAAGTCGGCCAATGCACCCATCACAAGTCTGTTCATGCACTACTCTTGGTGCCTGTGCGTGCGTTGCTAATCTCCAATCCGAATTCGACCAGTAACTCTGCTCGACGCATGCCCAGCATTGTGCGGGCGCTTCGCTCAGTCGAGGGGATCCGCTTGACATCCATGTTTACCGCTTACCCCGGCCATGCTGAGGAAATGGTGGCGGGAATAACGGTTCGCGATTACGACGTCATTATTTCTCTCGGCGGCGACGGAACCATTAACGAGATTGTCAATGGGCTCATGGACTCCAACCCATTCTCCGCACTGTCTGCCACGGAACTGCCTGCCATCGCGACAATTCCCACCGGCAGCGCCAACGTCTTGGCAGGTGCGTTGGGCATTCCCCGCGACCCCGTAGATGCCGCGTGGTACATCGCAAGCCTGCTGCGCTCCCGAACCCGCAGCGCTATTAGCGTCGGACATGCAGCAGAGCGATGCTTCGTCGTCAATGCCGGTATCGGCATCGATGCGGAAGTCATTTCCACCATGGAACAGCTCCGACAAAACGGTACCCGCGCCAAAGCCGTGCGCTATTTGCCGGCAATTTTCACCGCATGGAATCAGTTGCGCAAAAGCCCGCCACAAATCACCGCAACTATCGACGGCACGGAGTTTGGCCGTGATCTCGCAATGGCCGTGGTGTCCAACTCCAATCCCTGGACATTCCTCGGCGACCTCCCCATCGTCACCAACCCCACTGTGTCCCTACGCAGGGGCCTGGGCTTTTATGGCTTCACTTCCCTGAGGGGAGTGACGGGACTTGTCGCCGCAGCCAATTTAGCCGGTTTCTTCACCCGACTGCGTTCCCCCTTCCACGTCGAAGCCCGCGAACGACGCGCCGACAACGTCCAGCACATCGAGCTCACCGCTACTGCCCCACTTCGTCTCCAGTTGGACGGCGAGTACATCAATCAGTGTGAGTCCCTCAACATCCGTGTTAAGCAAGGCGCTATCAATTTTGTGGCGCGTGCCGACGATTACACCGAGGACCAGTTCACCAAGAAAGTCGCTACCCGCCCCGTGGACGAGCGCTTGCTCGTTGTGGTGACCAAAAAAGGTCATGGATCGCACACGCCGACTGTTCAGTGCTAGCCAAAAAGCCGAGGCAAACCCGACTTAAACTGCAACTGTTTACTGACAAGCCAACAAAAATGCGCCATACACCCTCACTACTGCAATTACCAAAACTAATTTTACCCCCACAAAGGGCTAGTTTTGACCTGGCGTTTTAACCAAAACTTCACTTTTCTGTGAGGTTTGGCACTTTTATTCATTTTGCTCTTTACGAACCGCCCCAGTCGTGAAAACATGTAAATCGTCAGCGAGACAGGCACGCAGTTCACTGGTTGTGTAACCATGCAAGTCTCGCCTTTTTAGGCGCAAACTCTTTGGTGAGTCCCCACTACCTTTCACGTCGTATAGGCGATGGAACAGGTGGCCCCTCCCAAGATGCCTAATACCCCTGGGCAACCGGGAATGAACCCCAACCTTCGTTGAGATACGGCGATTTGTCGTGTCTGACGAAATCCATTTCCGGAGCTGCCTTCCCGCAAGGAAATTTAACCCTGCCCTCACCCGGGGCTCGTAATGTTTTAGGAGTTTGTCATGGATTGGCGTCACAAGGCCGTTTGTCGTGAAGAGGATCCGGAGCTGTTCTTCCCGGTCGGTAACTCCGGCCCGGCCCTCGCCCAGATTGCTAAGGCCAAGGTCGTTTGCAACCGTTGCCCCGTTACTGCTCAGTGCCTGGCCTGGGCACTTGAGACCGGCCAGGATGCAGGTGTCTGGGGCGGCATGAGCGAGGATGAGCGTCGCGCACTGAAGCGCCGTCGCAACCGTGGCCGCACCCGTCGCACTCGCACCAGCACCACGGTCTAATTAAAGGACTTACCCTCGTACCGTGTAATCTATACCGGTTGATACCTGTTTAACCCGATAGAAAGAGAGCCCAGCTATGAGCAAGCGTGGCCGTAAGCGCAAGGACCGCCGTAAGAACAAGGCTAACCACGGCAAGCGTCCGAACAGCTAAGTTGCCCTTAGTTGCAGCAGTCTTAGCCATCACCGGCTAAGACATCTCACTCCACTCCAGCACAACTCGGTATTGCACCGAGGGACGGGGTGGAGTTTTTTAAGCCTCCAGCGGATACCTCAACGGGTAGCAGATTTGAAAGTGACTAGGTTTATGACACATGAATTGAATTCACCCGCGGTTTTTTGTCATAAACCTAGTCACTTTCAACACCTTTTCGATGCCTCGTCGATACCGCATCCTCGCTTTCCGGATTAACCATCCGCCAGAACCTTACCAGCGAGTTTGGAGCCCAAACCCCACCGGAGTAACGTCTGAAAACAGAGCTTTTACAGCAGCTCCAGCTAGGTTGCTCGAAAGCAATGGGGCTATAGCTCAGTTGGTAGAGCGTCGCGTTCGCAATGCGAAGGTCAGGGGTTCGATTCCCCTTAGCTCCACAAATAGCTCCACAAAAATATCCCAGGCCACATCACCGTGACCTGGGATTTTCCCATTACGCATTACGCATTACCGTATTACGCAACATCGCATTAAGCATCAAAGGAATACGCGCCAAAAGATGACGCACCTAACCTAGCCGCCAGCAGCTACCTGCGATACTCCACCCGCGTATAGGACACACGAATCCGAGTGGTAATGCGCTGACGGAGGTCCTCAGGGGCAGGTTGCTGGCAGCACCGGCGCAGCAGCCGTCGTATAGCTTGCTCGGAACCGAACTCTTCCAAGCACTGAGGGCATTTGTGAATGTGTTCCTCGAGAAAGCGGCGTTCCTCCGAATCACACTCTCCATCCAAAAATGCGTGTAGGCGCGAGTGGACATCCTGACAGAAAGCATCTTCACAGGCGTGCCCGCGCTCTGGCGTCTGCTCCATATCTTGGCTCGACTCTCGGCTCATCGCGGAGAATCTCCCTTCTCTTCTTTCAAGAATCCACGTTCCACGGCTACGTTGTGCAACGCGTCTCGGAGCTGTTTTCTTCCACGGTGGAGCCGACTCATCACAGTTCCGATGGGCGTGCCCATGATTTCGGCGATTTCCTTGTAGGGCAATCCCTCGACATCGGCGTAGTAGACCACCATCCGGTAGTCCTCTTTGAGGCTCATCAAAGCGTCACGAATTTCCTCATCAGGAAGCTTTTCCAGCGCTTCAACCTCAGCAGAGCGCAGCCCTATCGAAGTGTGCGACGCGGTTTCCGCGATCTGTGAATCCGTGATGTCATCGGTGGCGTACTCGGCAGGACGTCGCTGCGCCTTGCGGTAGCTGTTGATGTACGCATTCGTCAGAATGCGGTAGAGCCACGCTTTCAGATTCGTGCCCGGCTTGTAGGAGCGGAAGCCCTGAAAAGCCTTGATATAGGTCTCCTGCACCAGGTCTTCGGCATCGGCGGGGTTGCGTGTCATCCGCAGCGCCGCTCCATAGAGCTGATCCAAAAGCGGCATGGCATCACGCTCAAAGCGCTGCGCAAGCTCCTCATCCGACTCATCAGTCCGGATGGCCGATGTTCCTGTCTGATCACCTGACATGCTACCTATCCTAAAACATCCGCACCCACGAGTCGGCCAGACCCCCGTCACCAGGCATTTCGTCGCGTAGCTGCACTGGTGTGCAACGATGGGAAATTATGTCGAAGAAGTCCGCCAAGAAATCCGCTGCCGCCACCCCGGCAATCGCCGTCTGTCAGAACGCCGGAATCGACTTCCACGTTCACCAATTCCCCCACGGCAGCGACAACTTCGGCGAAGAGGCCGCCTCTTGGCTACTAGAGCATCTCGGAGTCGAGCCCGAACGCATCTTCAAAACTCTCATTATCGAGCTATCCGGCAAACGCACTGGGCTGGCCATCGCCGTCGTCCCCGCCACCGGAATGCTCAACCTCAA
Source organism: Corynebacterium sp. HMSC073B01 (assembly GCF_001838255.1). NCBI lineage: Bacteria > Bacillati > Actinomycetota > Actinomycetes > Mycobacteriales > Corynebacteriaceae > Corynebacterium > Corynebacterium sp. HMSC073B01. The sequence goes on from NZ_KV836151.1 coordinate 34,141, forward strand.
GGCCGCCGCCGCGGCTGTCGGGGCTTCCAAGGCAACGATGGCCGACCCCCATGACGCGTCACTTGCCACCGGCTACGTTCCCGGCGGCATCTCCCCGCTTGGCGGTCGCCGCAAGCTCCCCACAGTCATTGATGAGACAGCCACTCTCGCCGACACTGTGTTTGTCTCCGGTGGTCGCCGCGGGTGGGACATCGAACTGTCACCCGCTGATCTGGTTTCGCTTTGCGACGCCACGGTCGCCGACATCGCCCGCTAACCCTGCGGCTACTCCTGCAACCTCCCCGCTGATACGGCCTTAAAACAGCTCCTCGTTGTGGCCGGGTGCTGCTCCATCGGGCCCATTCAGCAGGTGCGGCCCTTCATTCGCAACATTGCCGACGGCGCGGTTGACCGGTCGGATGGTCAGCTTGTCCACCACTTCTGCGCTGGTCATGCCAACATTTCCGTCTGCTGCCCAGGCCGAGAGATCCAACCAGTCACTGACTTCGTCGTCGGCAAGCACGCGCGGCATACGATGATGCAGATCCGCGAGCTGTCCCACGGCGTCGGTGGTGAGAATTGTGGCGGAGACGATATCGCCCCAGCGCGCCCACAGCCCCGCGACGGTGAAAAGCGGTGCGTCATCGCTGAAGCTGACGAAGTAGGGCTGGCGATTCTTCCACTCGTACCAACCGTTCATGGGGATTGCGCAGGGCAGGCTGTCCCGGAAAGTCGGTTTGGACTGCCAGGTTTCCGCACGAGCATTGAAGAAAGGTGTTGTTGGCACTTCGCGGGCCCACTGCGGAATTAAACCCCAGCGCACGGTGGCAGCAATGGTTCCTGTGCGGCCGGGGTGCTCGCGGGCAAGAGCAACTATTGGCATGGTCGGTCCGATGTTGTAGCGGGAGGTGGGCAACGGGCCGTCGGCACGCACGGGCGCCAAACCGGGAATCTCAGCCGTGGTGCTGAGCAGTTCTTCGGCGACTGTGAAATTGACGAAACGACCACACATACCAACTGATTGTGCCGTTGACTCCCCCTCTAGTCGAGGTATGGAGTGAAAGTGTTCCATAATTGGTTGTGTGTGTTCCCAAAATCAGAATTGGTCCGCCCCTACTGTAAGTGTCGACGGTGCCGAGGCCGGTCGACAGCCTTTTAGCGCCACGGTGCAGATTGCCGGCTCGAAGTCGATTACGAACCGTGCCCTTGTCATCGCGGCGATATCTTCGACACCATCGGTTATCCATGGTGCTCTGCGCTCTCGCGATACCGATCTTATGATTCGCGCACTGCAGGCCCTGGGAACTGACATCAGTGCCGACTCGACATATTCGGGTGCCCCGAACCACACGCTCCGCGTCACTCCACGCATGCTTCGCGGTGGTGTCGTGGAATGTGGTCTCGCAGGTACGGTTATGCGCTTCGTGCCACCTATCGCAGCTCTTGCGCAGGGGTCGGTGTTCTTCGAAGGCGACGTAGAAGCCAAGGCTCGCCCGATGTCGGCCGTGCTGGATGCCCTGCGCAGCCTCGGTGTGAACATCGCGGGCAATGGGCTTCCCTTCACGGTCAATCCGCAGGGTCCGAATCAGGGCAACCGCCTCGGTGACTCGGTCCAGGAGCAGGATCTGCCGGACATCGGCGGCGAAGTGGAAATTGACGCTTCGGCTTCGAGCCAGTTCGTCTCTGGTCTGTTGCTGTCAGCACCGCGCTACGGCCGTGGCCTGGTACTTCGCCCGACCGGTGAGATTCCTTCCCGCCCGCACATTGACATGACCCTGGACATGCTTCGCGAGGCCGGTGTGCAGGTCGAGGAGACCACGGCCGACACACCTGAGGGACCACGCACAACGTTCACCATTCACCCGACCGAAATGATGGGTCGTACTTGGCAGGTCGAACCCGACCTGTCTAACGCCGCCGCTTTCCTGGCCGCTGCGGCTGTCACTGGTGGCAGCGTCACCGTGCCCGACTGGCCAGAGCACACCACGCAGCCGGGCGACCGCATCCGCGAGATCCTCACCGCTATGGGCGCTACCGTGACGTTCAACCGTCACGAAGGTGGCCGCACCAGCCTCACCGTCGTGGGCCCAAAGCCGTCCGAGCTGCGCGGAATCACGCTGGACATGTCCGAGATTGGCGAGCTGACCCCCACCGTCGCGGCCATCGCCGCCTTGGCCACTACCCGCACCGAGCTGACGGGTATCGCACACCTGCGCGGTCACGAGACCAACCGTCTTGCCGCGCTCACCACGGAAATCAACCGTCTCGGCGGTCGCGCGACCGAGCTTGACGACGGCATTGCGATCGACCCCGTTCCGCTCCACGGTGGTCTCTGGCACAGCTACGCCGACCATCGAATGGCCACCGCTGGTGCCATTGTTGGCCTGCGCACGGAGGGCGTGGAAGTCGAAAATATCGGTACCACTGCTAAGACCATGCCTGGATTCGATCTGCGCTGGCTGGAGATGCTCGGACTGGCCTCCCCCAGCCCTAGTTCGTTGGAAAAGTCAGTCGAAGCTCGACTTGATGGTGTGGACAACGGAACCGAGGCAGGGAAATAACAGTGGCGGCACGCAGGCGTGGACGGCAATGGGACGAGTCCGATGTACGCATCCGCCCCGGTAAAGGGTCGCGGCCACGGACGAAGGATCGCCCCCGCCACGCCGATGCCCACTGGGGCATGGTGGTGACCAAGGATCGTGGTCGTTGGGGTGTAGTCCTCGATAACAACCCTGATGTTGCAGTGACATGCATGCGTGCCCGCGAGCTCGGCCGCACCAATATCGTTGTCGGTGACCGTGTCGGTGTCGTAGGCGATGTCAGCGGCCGTGAGGGCACACTGGCCCGCATCGTCAAGCTGGCAGAACGCAGCACGGTTTTGCGTCGCACCGCCGATGACAATGACCCGTATGAGCGCATCGTCGTGGCCAATGCCAGCCTGCTGCTCATTGTGTGCGCAGTCGCCGATCCTGAACCTCGCACCGGTTTTGTCGAACGCGCGCTGGTCGCGGCCTACGCCGGCGGTGTCCGCCCCGTGCTCTGTCTGACTAAATCCGATCTGGCCGACCCAAAGGAATTTGCCGGGGAGTTCTCGGCACTCGGAGTGGATGTCGTTGTCTGCGGTATTAATGATGACTTGGCTCCCTTGTCAGAGCTCATCGATGTCCCCGGACGAGTGACAGCTTTGGTTGGGCATTCCGGTGTGGGGAAATCAACCCTTGTCAACCGGATTGTTCCTGAAGCCAACCGTGAGACCGGCGAAGTCAGCGGTGTGGGTAAGGGCCGCCATACCTCCACACAGTCGGTGGCGCTGATGCTGCCGTCGGAAAGCGAAGACAGCGCGACGTCGTGGATCATTGACACCCCGGGCATTCGTTCCTTTGGTCTAGCCCATGTGACACCGGAGACGCTGCTGGCGGCGTTTCCAGATATCCAGGCAGCGACAGATGAATGCCCACGTGGTTGCACCCATTTGGGACCGCCCGCGGATCCAGAGTGTGCCCTCGACAAGCTGGAGGGAGTTCAGCACCGCCGAGCGATGGCTGTGCGTCGCCTGTTGAGTGCAATCAGCGACAACGAGGATTGGGAGCTGGACATTGAAAGAGACTAGCCACACCGATTCTGTGGAGACGCCCACTGAAGCTTCGGCTGGTGCTGAGTCGGACAAAGCGGGCTCCGGACTCTACCCTGCTCCCGGCAGTTGGATTCGGCTGTGTATCTACACGCTTATCGTGGGTCTTGCGACAGGACTCGGCGCAGCCGGCCTCGCACTAATAATGCACGGCATCGAGTACGCAGTTTACGGACAACATGAGGGCGACGTAGCCGTCGTGACCGATGGCACCACTGGCCTCCAGCGCTTTGTCGGAATTGTGTTGGCGGGACTGATTGCAGGACCGGTGTGGGCAGCGCTGCGCACAAAGGCCACGCCCATTGAGAGCGTTGAGGCAGGCATGAACGGTCGACTCATGCCGGTGTGGTCAACTCTTGTCAATGTGTTTTTGCAGATGGCGACCGTCGCTGCAGGTGCATCCATGGGACGCGAGAATGCCCCGCGTGAGCTCGGTGCGATGGTGGCTTCACAGATGTCGCATCGACTGCGCATCGATCCGCTACACCGCCGTATTCTGGTCGCAGCAGCAGCCGGTGCCGGCCTGGGGGCGATTTATCACATCCCGTTGGCTGGAGCGGTTTTCTCGTTGGAGATTCTGCTGGGCTCACTGAGCATTACCGCGGTGATGGTGGTGCTGGCGTGTTCAGCCATCGCCACGGTGACGTCGGGCATCGTGGTCGGCAGTAGCCCGCTCTACAGCCCAATTAATCTCTCAGACGGCTGGGGCAACCTCGGGGCAGCACTGCTCATCGGTGTTATCTGCGGTGCCATTGGCTACGCATTTCGCATTCTCAGCTCTCGAATGTCGGACACAGCACCGACTGGCTGGCACTCTGCCTGGGCCATCCCCCTCGCATTCACACTGGTTGGTGTGATTTCACTGTGGGTTCCAGAAGTATTGGGCAATGGCCGTATCGCTGCGACCACAGTTCTCATGGACCGCCCGCTGCTGGGTTTTGCAGTCATCCTGCTGATTGCGAAAGCTATCGCGGTTCTCGTTACTTTCCGTTCTGGTGCCGTCGGTGGTCTCTTGACTCCCGGCTTTGCCCTTGGCGCGCTCAGCGGTTTCATCGTCGGCTGCTTCGTACAGCCATTGATGCCCTCAGTTCCGTTGAGCGACTTTGCGATTCTCGGCGCGGCGGCCTTCCTGTCGGCGTCCATGGCAGCTCCACTGTTCGCACTGATCGTGACCGTGGAGTTTACCGGCCAGAATTCCTCGGCTTACTTAGCGCTCTTCCTCGCTGGTGCAACTGCGACACTAACTGTGACCATAATTCGCGCCTGGCTACGGCTCCCCCACAAGCAATCAATGCCATGGAACCGCAAACCGGCAGCCGCAGCTGCGATCCGCAAGCGGGCCGAGGGCTAACCGTGCGCAGCAGTGTGCGTTGAGCGACCTGTATAGGCTCGGACAATTTCCCGGACGCCTGGGCGAAGACGGCGGAGCATTCGCAGCCCCGTCGCTAAGCCCTTGCGTTGCGGGGAACTGGACTGGAGCTCCGCTTCAACCTGCGGATACTTCTTGAACGCCGCCTCCGAACGTACCTCTGGGGCGTTGTCCGGGTCAGCGACTAAGAAGCGATTCGGCAGCGACAACTTTAGTAGTGTGCGCTGGACCTGGAAGAACTGCTTCGGGAACGACCCCGTGTTGTATGGCAGGTCGTATTCCCGGCAGATCTGCTGAACCTGCTTCGAAATCTGCGCGAGCCTGTTGGACGGCATGTCCGGGAACAGGTGGTGCTCAATCTGGTAATTCAGATTTCCTGAGAGCACCGACAGCGCCAGCCCACCGTGGAAGTTCGCCGAGCCCAGCATTTGGCGCAAATACCACTCACTCTTGTCCTCGGTGTTGTACTGCTCCTTGGTGAAAGTCTCGGCATCATCCGGAAAGTGTCCGCAGAAGATGACCGCGTAGGCCCAAAGATTACGGGCGAGGTTGGCCATCATGTTCGCAAAGGCCACCTCACGGTAACGCGGACCCGCCATCGCCGGGAAGAGAACGTAGTCCTTGAGCACCTGGCGCCCCGACTTGTTGAGCACCTCCATGAGCTGCGGTCGGGCCTCATCCCAGGATTTCTTGCCGGCGAACACGCGCCCGAGCTCGACGTCATAGAAGGCCACTGCCCATTGGAAAAGGCTGGCCAACACCACGTTTGTCACCGGCTGCAGCAGCGTCGATGGCTTCCAACGGCGGTCACGAGTCACCCGGAGAATGCCATATCCCACATCGTTGTCCATACCGAGCACGTTGGTGTACTTGTGGTGGACAAAGTTGTGGGAGTGCTTCCACCCGCTGGATGGGCAGGAATTGTCCCACTCCCAGGTGGCCGAGTGAATCTCGGGGTCATTCATCCAGTCCCACTGACCGTGCATGGTGTTGTGGCCGATTTCGAGGTTTTCCAAAATCTTTGCCAACCCCAGCGCTGAGACGCCCGCCCATTTGAAACCCCAGTGCGCGGTGTTCTTCCACGACTTCGGCAGCATCCCCAATTTGTTCAGGGCCATGCCGGCGGTCGGCACCATCAGCAGGCCTCGACCAGTCACCTCAAGGGTGCGCTGAATGCGGATGAGCGTGCGGATGTAGCGAGCATCCTTCTGCCCCAGCGAATCGCGGTGTTGCTTTTCGATTTCCGCAAACCGACGCCCAATCTCTGCGACGTCTTCTTCGCTCAAGTGCGCATACGATGCGATATCGGAAATTGCCATGGGAAGGGTCCCAACTCCTTTAGGTAGTTTCTCCTGGTTAATGCAGGTTGAGATAGATGTGGGGCGAACTTACAATTCGATACGCGCGTGCCCCGCCGGCGCACAGACGCACGTTCGGACTCGCTCCCCCGCCACAAACGTCGCCCCGGTGCGGATGTCCCGCGCTGCGCCGTCGGAGAGTTGCTGCACGCACGTCGCACAAATTCCCATCCGACAGCCGTACGGCAGGTCAACCCCGACGCTCTCGGCCGCCTCCAGGATGGTCGTTGCACCGTCTACGTCGATATCGCCTCGGCTGCCGAAACTCACCGTGCCGCCGACCTCCCCCGCCGCCGAGCGGTCAACGGTGAAACGTTCCGTCCGCAGCCCGGGAAACTCCGGCTCAAGGTTCTTCAACAGTTCAACCGGACCACAGGCATAGGCGCTTGCCGACGATGCCAGCGCTCCAAAGTCCGCAATGATGTCGGTAACCGCCGCAGCGTCAATCCGCGGCTGCGTCTCGGTATTCCGGGCATGCAGGTGATACTTCAACGCGCTAGTAGCGCTGCGCTGTTCCAGTTCGCGAAGTTCGTTGACAAACACAGCTTCTGCCTCGCCGCGGTAGGAGTGAATGTGTTCGACTTCCACTGAGGCATTGCGAGCTGAAAGATCACGCAGCATGGAAATCACCGGAGTTACGCCGGAGCCTGCGGTAACAAACGCAATGCGGGCTGGGAGCGGCTCCGGAAGATGGAAATCCCCAGCCGGGGCAGCCAGGCGGACGACAGTACCCGGCCTTACATTGGCGACGAGGTGTTGGGACACATAGCCGTCGTTTAGCGCACGGATGTTGATAGTCAGCAGCCCGTCATGAGGCCGCGGTGCATTTGTCAGCGAGTAGGAACGCCACAGGTATTTCCCCTTGACCTCTACGCCAAGTCCGATGAACTGGCCTGGCTTGAAGTCTGTTGGCATCCCCCAACCCGGACGGATTATCAACTCTGCTGAAGTAGGAGATGTGGGATTAATGGCCTCAATCTGACCGCGCAGCTCGCGACTTGACCACAGCGGATTTAGCAAATGCGTGTAGTCATCGGGCAAAAGTGGCGTGGATAAATGCTTGAATACCCGGGAAACTTTGGTCTTAAGCCCCATTTTTGGCCCTCCTGACTGTCACGGGCGAACAAGTAATAACACTGTTCATCAGCAGACATACCCCACCCGATTCATTATTACGTGTCCGTAGGTTACTTAGACGTAGACTACGGAGCGGTAAGTTATTGGTCAAGAGAAACAAATGATTTTGACACAAATAGCGAAATTGTCATTACCCCCACTCCCGTGCGAAACACCCCCTTTGACATGGAGCTTATCCACACAAAACAATCCCGTCTTTTATACCCCCACTGAAAACACTTGTGCCATACAAAAAAGGGGCTGGGTTCCTAAACCCAGTCCCCTTCTTTAACGCCGAGCACGCGCTACTACAGGAAGTCGACCACCATGCCGAGCTCAGCTACGTCGTACCACGCCAGCGGGATCTCCAGCGCATCGCCGACAGTCAGCTCCGCATCCTCGTCACCGAGATCTGCCTTATCGACGGCATCAATCGCAGCCTCAACCTTGCTTTCCGCCTCTTCCACATCAATGTGGAGAGCTGCAACGTCGGCAAGCGAAATTGGGCCGCCGACCTTAACCACAGCATCTCCCATATCCGACTGCGGCTCCGCCTCCACATCAACGGAAATGACCACTCGACGGTGCGGGAACTTCTCTTCTGCGGCATCGAGCAGACGGAGCGACGCACGCGCAGCCTCATCAAAGGCTACGTCTGCCAGTTCCTCATCATCGCCCTCAGTAAAGAAATCGCGCAGCGCTTCAGTGACAGCAAAGCCCCAACCACCGCGGGCGTGGAAGAGCTCATCCTCCTTAAGCGCCTCAAGCATGGAGAAAGTCGCTGGGATATAGACGCGCATTAGAACTCGCCCTCGAGACCCAGCAGACCGGCAATCTCGACCACTGCGCGGTCGAACTGCTGATAGAAGACTCCCACCATGCCGTTAGAGACGGCCGCATGGATGTTCTCAATCGAATCATCTACCAGCACGCAGTCCCGTGCCGGCAGTTCAATAGCCGCAGCGGCTGCATTAAAAGCCTCTGCCGAAGGCTTCTCATGGCCAATTTCACCAGAGAGCACAACTGCGTCTACCAGGCCCTCATCTTCGAGCTTGCGAATCGGATCCGCCGATGGGCCACCTGGGTCATTCGACAGGACTGCCAGGCCAACACCATTTGCACGCGCCTCTACCAGCAAATTACGCCAACGTGCCTGGTCTTCATCCGTGCCGTCAAGGACACCACAGTAATCGATAATCATTCCGCGCATGGCCTGTAGTTTATCGCATGACCTGCACGTTTGCCTTTTTTCCAGTTCAGCGTGTTAATTGGCTGTTCGTTACGCCCATTTGTAGACGACCAGAACGGCCTTGACGGAAACCGATAGGACCATTAACAGCGAAACACTCAGCCCATTTCGCGACTGCGCCTTCTCCACAATCCCCCCACGCCGGCCGTGAATTCCCCTTCACAAGCTGCACACTTAAAGCACTTGTAGGACAATGGTCTTCAGCAAGGGGGAACTTGCCAATGGAGAGTTTTTAGGGGGATTAATCCATGGCACCAACGTCTCACGTACCAAAATCTCAGACACCGATGCCTTACGCGCTGTCGCACGCCGCTGAGCACCGCTCCAGTGGCAGGGAATCCATTGAACCGGCAACGGGCTTTTCGCTTCTCCACACAATTCAACTCGGCCAGTCAGCTAATGCCGCCGCCTCTCAAACCGCAAAAGTGGCACCGACCTATAGCGGATGCTCCGCTGCCACCGGGACCGCTGTCATGACGGCATTACCGCCCGCCGTGGCCACTCCTGCTGCGAAAAAGACGCCGCAAACACCGCACGTCGTCCAGCACTGTGAGCAGAATCTGAGACAGGAGCTTGGCACGATTACTCGCCGCGTCTTCGACATCATCGCGGGTCGCAGGCGAGTCAACGATTTGCGTCGCATCAATATCGACCCGATTATTCACGCTGCGATACTCACGCTGTCGAAGAACACCAGCCTCAAGGGTGTCGCGTTGCAATCCTTCCACGCCAGCGCTTCCGCGGACGGCAAAAAGGTCGAGTTCCTGGGTAGTTGCCGTGTCGGTCCGCGCGTTCGCGCGTTCACGGGCACTTTCCGCCGCGGAACAGCAAAAACGCGGCCATGGACCATGACCGCGTTTCGTGTGCTTTAGTGCTTAGCGACGGCGCTTGCGAGCCGCCTTCCGACGCTGCGCTCGGTTGCCCTCAGACTCTTGATCCACGCGCTGCTGCTCTGCACTGCCGTCCTCGCTGGGGCCGGAGTAAGTCATCTGCTGATTTTGCTCAGCAGCTTCCGTTGGCAGAGCTGGAGCCTGGTTCTCCTGCCCCTCGGCGTTTTCCACTGCGGGCATAACCTGCTTACGGATCAGGAACAACTGACGAACCGATTCTTCCTTGATGCCGTCCATCATCGCGGTGAACATGTCGTAGCCCTCACGCTGGTACTCCACCAGCGGGTCAGCCTGGGCCATGGCGCGCAAGCCAATGCCCTCCTTGAGGTAGTCCATCTCGTAGAGGTGCTCGCGCCACTTCTGGTCCATGACGTTCAGGATGGTGAAGCGCTCGATGTTGCGCATCTGGTCGTCGCCGCCAATTGCGGAGACCGCATCCTCAAGCTGGTCGTAGCTGGCCGAGATGTCCGTGTGCAGAGCCTTGGACAGCTCATCGGCCGAGAGGTCACCCGGGGTACCGAAGTCAGAGCCATCAATAAGCTCTTGTGCCGTAAACGTCGGGCTGTAGAGCTGCTCTAGGGCATTCCACAGCTCGTCGAGGTCCCAATCCTCCACGTAACCGTCAGCGGTGGCACCGTTGACATACGCATCGACGACGTCGTCCTGCATGTCACGGACCTGAGTCTTCAAATCCTCACCTTCGAGGATGCGACGGCGCTCAGCGTAGATGACCTTACGCTGCTGGTTCATAACCTCGTCATACTTCAGAACATTCTTACGGATTTCGAAGTTCTGGCTTTCCACCTGAGCCTGAACGCTCTTAATGGAGTTGGAGACGACCTTGGAGTCAATAGGAACGTCATCCGGGACATTCAGAGTGTTCATCAGCGCTTCCATGCGCTGGCCGTTGAAGCGAACCATGAGATCATCGCGCATGGACAGGTAGAAGCGGGTAACGCCCGGGTCACCCTGACGACCGGTACGACCACGCAACTGGTTGTCAATGCGGCGTGACTCATGACGCTCAGTACCCAGGACGTAGAGGCCACCGGCCTCACGTACCTTGTCAGCTTCTTCCTTCGACTGCTGACGAACACGCTCAATCTCAGCGTCCCACGCCTCTTCGTAGTCTTCCGGAGTTTCCACCGGGTCCAGACCACGAGAGCGCAGATTCAGGTCAGCGATGATGTCCGGGTTACCGCCCAGCACAATGTCAGTACCACGACCGGCCATGTTAGTTGCCACGGTAACGCCTCCGAGGCGACCCGCCACTGCGACAATCTCAGCTTCCTTCTCGTGGTGCTTAGCGTTCAGCACAGAGTGAGGAATACCTTCGCGCTGCAGGAGCTTGGAAAGGTACTCGGACTTCTCAACTGACGTCGTACCAACGAGAACTGGCTGGCCCTTTTCGTGGCATTCGCGGATGTCCTCGACAACAGCGGCAAACTTTGCCTCCTGCGTCTTGTAAATCAGGTCGGGCAGATCCTCACGCTGCTTCGGGCGATTCGGCGGAATCGACATGACATTCAGCTTGTAAATCTGGTGCAGCTCAGCCGCTTCGGTCTCAGCCGTACCGGTCATACCGGACAGCTTGTCGTAGAGGCGGAAGTAGTTCTGGAGCGTAACGGTTGCCAGCGTCTGGTTCTCGTTTTTAATCTCCACCCCTTCCTTGGCCTCAATTGCCTGGTGCATGCCCTCGTTATAGCGACGGCCTGCCAGCACACGACCGGTGAACTCATCGACAATGAGGATCTCACCATTACGAATAATGTAATCCTTGTCGCGGGTGAACAGCTCCTTGGCCTTCAGGGCATTGTTCAGGTAACTGACCAGCGAAGAGTTTTCCGGAGCATACAGGTTGGCAATGCCCAGCTGATCCTCAACGAATTCAACACCCTCTTCACGAATACCGATGGTGCGCTTTCGCTCATCGACTTCGTAGTGAATATCGCGCTTCATACGCGGCACGATCTTGGAAAACGCCAGGTACCAGTGTGGATCGCCATCTGCCGGACCGGAAATAATTAACGGGGTACGGGCCTCGTCAATCAGAATCGAGTCAACCTCATCGACGATGGCAAAGTGGTGCCCACGCTGCACCAAATCGTCGAGCGAATGCGCCATGTTATCGCGCAGGTAGTCAAAGCCGAACTCGTTGTTCGTGCCGTAGGTGATGTCGGCAGCATAGGCCTTGCGGCGCTGGTCCGGGCTGAGCTCAGAGAGAATCACGGAAGTCTCAAGCCCCAGGAAGCGGTGGACTCGACCCATCCACTCCGCGTCACGCTTAGCCAGGTAGTCATTAACCGTAACGACATGAACACCCTTGCCTGCCAACGCATTGAGGTATGCGGGCAGCACACAGGTCAGGGTCTTACCTTCACCAGTACCCATCTCGGCAACGTTGCCGAAGTGCAGTGCCGCACCGCCCATAACCTGGACGCGGTAGTGCTTCTGCCCCAGCACGCGCCAGGATGCCTCGCGCGCCGTGGCGAAAGCATCCAGAAGCAAATCGTCTACATCGGCACCGTCAGCCAGCTGCTTCTTAAACTCCTCGGTCTTGGCACGGAGTTCATCGTCTGAAAGAGCTGCGTACTCGTCTTCCTTGGCGATGACCTGATCTGCAATATTGCCAAGCCTCTTGACAGCGCGGCCTTCACCAATGCGGAGCAACTTGCTGAGCGAAAACACTAAATTGGGACCTTTCCGGCCGATTCACGTCGAACTTTAATGTGCAACGGTTGATTATACGACGAACCCGCCTTCCCTTCTAAGAGAAGACGGGCTCATGTGAGCAATTACTTACCAATACACAGCTCTGCGCGGTATTGCGTGCTCTTTTTGGTGAAGACTTACTTCTCGTCTTCGTCTGCCAGCTCAATCAGACCGTAGTCGTACGCGTGACGACGGTAGACCACGGACGGACGAGAGGTTGCCTCGTTAACGAAGAGGTAGAAGTCGTGACCGACGAGCTCCATCTCAGACAAAGCATCTTCCACCGTCATCGGAGTTGCGGAGTGCTGCTTGGTACGCACAACCTGACCCGGGGTCACGTCCTCAACCAGATCCTCGTACGGATCAGCCTTTTCCGGAGCCGCTGCCTCAGCCTCTGCAACCAGCGAAGCAGTTGCCTCGCCGACGGACATCGGTGCACGGTGGCCAGAACGGCTAATCTTGCGGCGAGCCTTCACCTTACGCAGGGAGCGCTCCATCTTGCCCAGAGCAGACTCCAGTGCAGCGTAGAAGCTATCTTCCTTGGCTTCCGCACGAGCCAGGTGACCCTTGCCAGTAGCGGTGATCTGAATACGGTCAGAGCGGTCTGCACGGCGCGGATTCGGCTCGTGCTGGAGCTCCACGTGGAAGAAGGTCAAAGTCGGGTCGAGGCGCTCAATCTTCGCCAGCTTCGCCTTAACACGATCTGCGAAGTGCTCTGGAACCTCAACATTGCGCCCGGTGATGGTCACCTGAGCGTTCGGGCTGAGTACCTCGTTGTTGTCAGCAGGTGTGGACACTTGCTACCTACCTCCCGGTATGGCCACCGCCCTTCCGTGAGCGGGATTACTCACGGCGTCTACGGTGACGAGTCTTTCTGCACCCCCAGGATACAGTTCCGGGGGTAACCAATGCCACGTTCCCCTCGTTTATTTTTCGCTTGCCGACGACACCCCTGCGTCTACGCCCGGGCGAGCACCAACACCATGTCGATGCGAATCCCCAATGACGCTGCCACCAACTCGGTTTCCGCTGCAGTGGCACCAGTAGTGGCCACATCATCAACCAGAATTACTGTCGCCTGCGCACAGCGTTGTCGCAGCTTGTCGCTAATTCCGCGCTTGAATTGCGTCAGCGGCACAATGTGGCCAGAAAGATTTCGTCTGCGTTGAGAAGCCCCCAGCTCCGCGGAATCCCGCGTGCGCCCGCCAATGCGCACCAGGGGCAATACCGAACTGGAGGGGAGCTGACTGCAAGCAAAGTCGCAGGCAATTGTTACCGGGTCCCCACCCCGTTGTCGACGGGATGACGATCTTGTCGGCGCGGGAATCAAAATGACGGGGGTAATTTCCGGGGGCATTATATGGCCATCAGAGGCTAGCCTTCGTACCGCAGCGGCGAACACGGCCCCCATGATTCGTCTGGCTTCACCACTGCCCCGTTCTTTGGCCGACAAAATGAGATGTCTCCTCGCACCCGAGTACGGACCGCAGGTCCACGCTGCTGCGCGTAACGCAGCCCGCGGTGAAAACCGCACTGGAGGTTGCTGAAGATCGTCCTTGCAATCGCGACACAGCGTCCCGGAGCAGCCGCACACCGGACAGGTTTCCGGTATCACGAGGCCGATTGCATCGCGGGTAACGTCGTAAAGCACGCGCAGAAATTCCTGCGATGACCTCCCCTGCGCCATTAATCCCCTCCCCGATTTGCGCTTATTCCACAGACACCGGAGCCATTCGACCACGCGCACCCGGAACCTGGCGCCAGAACTGCTGCTGCCCCTCGCTGGAGATCAGCTCCATAACACCGGTGGCATCTAATGCGTAACGCTTCGACGAGGTCGCGGTAACCACAGGAATTGGCGGTGTCAGGTTGAGCTTCGGCAGAACAGAGCTGGTCGCACCGTCCGGGAAGGCGCTCCACATCGGGGTGTCCCCGCTGTAACCGCCCACCGTGACCGTTTGATTCGGCGACCACGTCAGCGACACCGGGGAAACGTTTTCAGGGAGCGGCAGAGCACGCGGGTGCGTCAACTTCCACGGTTTATCGTCATGCCTTTCGATGGTGGCGATATAGACTTCACCAGCGATAATCATCGCTACCTGCGTGCCTGAAGAATCGACGCGGAATTCAGAAATACCGGCGCTCGGGCGCCCCGTGCCTGCGCCGCCGTCAAGAAGGTGATTGAGCTCAGAGGTATCAACCTCCTCCTGCTGAATCCGAGATGACGTCGACTGCCGAACCAGGCGTACGACGGTTGTACCGTCCTTCACTGTCCAGACCGCCTCGGCGTCTGGAGACCATGTCGGACGGGTGAGACTCTCGCCAGTCAGCACAGGAACCGGCTGATCTTGTATTCCGCCGAGCATCAATGTGGACTCCCCGAGGTCATACGACCCAGCACGACCATCCACGGCCGAGCGGAACACGGCGGCAATGAGCTCGCTGCCATTGGGGTTGGTGCCCACTGCCGCGGAGAACACCGCGGTGCTGCCGCTGGCGGTCCAGCCGCGTCCCACAGGTGTGGCGTGGCCGTCAGCGATCTCGTAGATACCGCTGCGGTCGACCGTCCGTAACGGTGCGTTATCAGCCGGTAGATGATTCGGGTCGTAGAGCTGGATTGTGTCGGTGTCCTTCGTCCACGGCTCGTCGTGGCTGGCAACTAGTGGTTCGCCGTCGGCCATGAGGATCCACGGACCACGGAAATCTGCCGAGTCGAGAGTCCAGATAATCTGCGCCGCGAGCATGACACGCAGTTCCTCGGAAACATCACCCAATCCGGTGATTTCGACCCTGCGACCGTCCGCGTTGGACACAGGTCCTGCTTCCACCGCAATTGAGGCATTGGGCTTGAGCACGGTGGTGACGCCCGGCCGCAGTGGTGCTGATGGGCCGTTCTTCAGCTTCGTCAACAGATTGGTCGCGCCATCGGTGACGCCACGATAGAGCCAACGACGATCTGTGACCAAATGATTACCCGCCGGATCGAGGAAATAGATATTGCGAGGCACATTGTTTTCCAGGAATGCCTGACGCTCCATGACAACACCGTCGGGCAGCGAGGAAATGCGCCACTGCCCATCCGAACCAAGCTTCATCTCCACGGTTTCCTCATAGTCACCGGACTGGGGCTCATACGCACCATCAGTACCGAATTGACCAACGCTGCGACCTCGGGCAACGAAGGACTGTCGCGATCCTCCTTCATCCCTCTGGGCGATGAGGTTGACACCGTCGAGAATGCGGGCACTATCCTGCGGTTTCCAACTGGCCGCAAGTTCCGGGGTCATGAAGGCACGCATAGCTTGAAAATCATCAACCGGATGCGCGGCCGCGGCGAAAAAGTCGCGCAGGACAATGTCTGCATTGACATTCGGTCGTGGCTGAGGAACTTCAATACGAACTTGGGGCGGCTCAAACGGACGCAGCACCTGGGGGCTGGTGTTTCTCGGAATGGTGGTACATCCTGCGGCCGTGCCCAAAATGATCACTGAGCTAAGCGCCACTGTCTTACGCAGGACGCGACGAGCCTTTGACTGTTGCTGCGCCGTCATTTAAATATCCTCCTCTCGTGCCTGTCGGGATTCGCTATCGCTAGTCGGCTGCCCCTTACCCTGATCCTGGCTCTTGACTTGCGGTGCAATCGAATCCGATTCCAACTCCCGTGCACCAATTTCCTGCTGATGCGGAATCTGATCGGGCAGCGGCGGAACTTCCAGGCCGAGCGGATGCTCACCGAAGCTCGCATCAGGCTCCAGTGGCACAGTCAGGCGGAAACAGCTACCGACCGTCGGCACGCCAAATGCCTCCAGTTCCCCACCATGCAATTGTGCGTCCTCACGCGCGATCGCCAAGCCAAGTCCGGTCCCGCCGGTGCGTCGGACACGCGAGGGGTCAGCGCGCCAGAACCGGTTAAACACCAGCTCTTGCTGTTCCGGCTTTAGCCCCACACCGTGGTCAACGACCGTAAACGAGACCGCGGAATTGCTCGCCCGCACTGTGACATCCACCGGATTGCCCTCACTGTGGTCAACAGCGTTGGCCATAAGGTTGCGTAGCACGCGCTCGATACGACGCGAGTCGACTGTTGCCATTACCGGTTCATCGGGCAGGTGGAAGCGGATGGGTGTACCGGTCTCCTTAGCCACGACCGTTACCTGCTGATAGGCAGCATCCACGCAGCGACGGACATCGACCTTTTCTGCGGACAGATCAGCAACGCCGGCATCGTGGCGTGAGATCTCAAGCAGGTCATTGAGAAGCATCTCAAAACGCTCAAGCTCCTCATTCATCAGCTCAGCTGCGCGGCGAGTCGCCGGATCGAGGTCCTCAGCGCCGTCAGCAATAAGGTCGGCGGCCATACGCACCGTGGTCAGAGGCGTCCTCAACTCATGCGAGACATCGGAGGTGAACTGTCGCTGCAGACTGCCGTATTCCTCCAGCTGTCTAATCTGCGTCGACAGCGATTCGGCCATCTTGTTAAAGCTCATGGCCAGTCGCGCCATGTCATCTTCACCCTGCACGACCATGCGTTCGCGCAAGTGGCCGTCGGCAAAGCGCTGGGCAATCTGGGCGGCGGAACGCACTGGTGTCGTCACCTGATTGGAGAAGAACCAAGTAATACCGCCGAGAAGCGCCATGATGACTACTGTCGCACCGGCGAGGAGACCACGAACCAACTTAATAGTCGATTCCTCTGCAGCCATAGAGGTGACCAGATAGAGCTCGAGCCCATCAACCGAGGTAGAAGTAGGGCTACCGATAATTAACGCCGAGTACGTATCGCCGCGGTTATCAGTGACTTGGCGTACCTGATACGCAATTTGCCCTTGTCGGACTACTTCATGCAATCGTTCTGGAACATCGGCCTTAATCGGCGATGAAGCCAACACCGTGCCTCGTGGCACCGGCGCCACGAGCAGCGGTTCATAACTTGTCAGTGGCGCAGCACCGGAACCGGCTGCACGGTTCACAAGGGCATCGCGCCCCACGTTGAGAAGAGCTTGCAGCTCGTTGGACGAAGAGTTCTCAATCGCCTGCTCCACCACCGCGCGAGCACGGTCAATTTCCTCGTCGGCAGCGGTAACCTTTGCGTCGATAAGCCGCTGGGTAACAATAGTCGCCAGCGCGAAACCGAGTACCGCAATCACCATCGCGCTCAGTACCACCACAGAGGTCAGAATGCGCGCTTGGATAGACGTGCGCCAGAGCGTAACCGCCCAGGTCACTCCCCTGTTGGTGAAGTCTCGAAGCTTCGTTATTAATCGACGCAAGAATCGGCTCCCACTAAAGCTGACTGACCTTGATTAGTCACCCGTCTTGTACCCGACACCGCGGACGGTCAGCACAATCTGGGGGTTTTCCGGATCCAATTCAATCTTCGAGCGCAGACGCTGAACGTGAACGTTGACGAGTCGGGTATCCGAGGTGTGCTGATATCCCCAGACCTTTTCCAACAACTCATCACGGGAAAAGACCTGCTTCGGACGGGAAGCAAGAGTGTGCAATAGGTCAAACTCCAACGGGGTCAGAGAAATCTCCTTGCCATCGCGGAACACGGCGTGACCGGGCACGTCGATAGTCAGGTCGCCGACCTCGAGGGTCTCACTCGGGCTGTCCTCTTGACGACGCAGCCGAGCGCGCACACGCGCCACGAGCTCCTTCGGCTTAAAGGGCTTCGTGACATAGTCATCCGCACCGGATTCCAGGCCGAGGACCACATCGACCGTGTCGGTCTTCGCAGTCAACATGATGATCGGCACCGCCGATGTCTCTCGCACAGTGCGACAGACATCGACACCACCCATGCCCGGCAACATGAGATCCAGCAGAATCAAATCTGGATTCTCCCGCTCTGCTGCCTTGACAGCTTCGAGGCCATCGTCGACTACTACTGTGTCGAAGCCCTCGCGCTCCATCACCATCGTGAGCATTTCGGCGATGGCCGGATCATCATCAACAACCAGGATTTTTGAGCTCATGCGTCATATTCTAAACGTAAAGCTATCTAGTTCTGTAGTTTCCCGTTGAGGTGGCTAGCGCAGGCGTGCACTGATCCATTCCACAAGACGGTCCGCCCCATCATCCCCCGTAAGCATCAACCATGGTGACTGCCACGAGCCTTCCGCGAACTTCTGGTACGCCGCTAGTGTGCGCTCCTGCAAACCCGAGTCCTTTTCGTAGGCATCCCTCGTTCGCTGCACATCAGAGGCTTCCCGCTTGCGTGCGCGGTCGGCTGCCACTCCCACCGACGTGGCCAGACAGACCTGAACGTCGGGAAGCGGAAGTTGGAAATCTCCGAATTCGGTCTTCTCAATCCACCCGACGATCGCCGGATCCTGTGTGCGCGCCAGGGAGTATGCCGCGTTGGATGCGACGTAGCGATCGATAATCAGAACATCGTTCTCGCGCACTGCATCAACAATCGCTTCACGACGTTCTTTGCGGTCCAGAGCGAACAGGAGTGCCATTGCCCAAGCGGAGTCCGCGGTGTCGCCGAGCTGACCGTGCAAGGCTTGATCGGCGAAATCAGCGAAGATTGTCTGCCGGTACGCCGGAAAGGTCATCGAAGAAACGGAGTGTCCTTGACTTCGGAGTTGATTGGTAACAGCTGTGACAAGCGTGTTCTTGCCAGCACCGTCGATTCCTTCGACTGCGATAATCAAATTCTTCTCCTCGCACACATGGCTACGGCCTAGCCTTGGCTAGAACTAGTAGCGGTAGTGCTCTGGCTTATACGGGCCCTCGACGTCAACGCCGATGTATTCGGCCTGTTCCTTGGACAGTCGGGTGAGCTCACCGCCGAGTGCCTCGACGTGAATGCGAGCGACCTTCTCATCCAGAATCTTCGGCAGACGGTGGACAGTGTTGTCGTACTTATCACCGTTGCAGTAGAGCTCAATCTGCGCGATTGTCTGGTCGGCGAAGGAGGTCGACATTACGAAGGACGGGTGTCCGGTGGCATTGCCCAGGTTGAGCAGACGCCCCTCGGAAAGCACAATCAGAGAGCGCTCCTCGCCGTCTGCATGCGGGAAGATGTACTCGGTGACCTGCGGCTTGATCTCCACACGACGGACATCATCGCGGTGGTGCAGGCTGTGCATGTCAATCTCGTTGTCAAAGTGGCCGATGTTGCCCAGCAGCGCGTGGTTCTTCATCTGCTGCATGTGCTCGAAAGTAATGACGTCCTTGTTGCCTGTGGCGGTGATGACAATGTCGACATCTGCGATGACGCTCTCAGTAGCGACGACGTCGAAACCGTCCATCAATGCCTGCAATGCGTTAATCGGGTCGGCCTCGGTGACCTGAACGCGAGCGCCCTGCCCCGCCAGCGCCTCCGCGCAGCCCTTACCCACATCGCCGTAACCGCAAACCAGCACATTCTTGCCGCCAACCAGCATGTCGGTACCGCGGTTGATGCCGTCCAGAAGGCTGTGGCGGGTGCCGTACTTGTTATCGAACTTGGACTTGGTGACGGCATCGTTGACGTTCATGGCCGGGAATGGCAGCACGCCCTGCTCTGCGAAGTGGTAGAGGCGGTGGACACCAGTGGTGGTCTCCTCTGTGACACCCTTGACCGACTTTGCAATTCGGTGCCAACGGCCGGCATCCTTCTCCAAGCTGGCGCGAAGCATGTCCTTGAAGGCAATAAACTCGTCCGAATCCGACTCTTCTGCAGGCGGCACCAGGCCAGCATCCTCGAATTCCATACCCTTAATGACAGCCATGGTGGCGTCGCCGCCGTCGTCCAGAATCATGTTGGCATCTTCATCGCCCCAGTCAAAGATGCGGTCGAGGCACCACCAGTACTCCTCCAGCGTCTCGCCCTTCCAAGCGAAAACCGGAACACCCTGCGGATCCTCCGGAGTGCCGTTTCGCCCAACGACGACAGCCGCAGCGGCCTCATCCTGAGTGGAGAAGATGTTGCACGAGGCCCAGCGGACCTCTGCGCCCAGCGCCGTCAAGGTCTCGATGAGCACTGCGGTTTGAACCGTCATGTGAATGGAGCCGGAAATACGGGCACCGGCCAGTGGCTGCTGCTCTGCGTACTCTTCGCGCAGCGCCATTAGGCCTGGCATCTCGTGCTCAGCCAGACGAATCTGGTGACGACCGGCCTCAGCCAGGGAGAGGTCTGCAACCTTGAAATCAATGTTCTTCGAGGACATGTAACGCTTTCTCTAGATTCTTTGACGTGAGATTCTTCTTAAAGAATTACTACTGGGGACGCGAGAGTTACTCTACCGCTTCGACGCAGTTTTCCAGCGCCGCCTGGTCAGACTCACTGAGTTCCCCCAGAAGACTATCGAAGACCTCGGATGCGATAGCCAACGCATCTTCCTCGCTGCCGTGCGCCTCGGAGATTCCCTCCCGGATGAAGCTGTAGTCCTCCACAATGTCACCGCCGCTAAATGGCGCACCATTCCAAATTGCAATGATCACAGCCGCCGCGAGTGCGCATGCTTTCTCATCGCTATTTTCGGAATCCACCCCAATGCGGCCAGCATCAATCAATGCACCAACACGATCCTGTGAGTCGAGATCCTGAACCTCATCGAAGAGTTCAATGACCGAATCGCTACCAAAAATCTCAGTATCCCAGATGGACATGATAGGTGGCCACGCTCCTTTCGCGCTTCGAACCAATAGCCAGTTTTCGCCTATCGACGAGCGCTTTCCAAAGAGCGCTTTTCGACGAGCCCACGGTAATCTGGCCGCCGACCTAAAAGCTGTCGCCTGCACGTACCGCTAGCCGGAAAACCGCATGTGGCCTTACCGAAGTTCTACCCGACTTTTCGTCACTTTTACAGTTCGAGAGACATATTTAATCCCTTCAACACAATTTTCACCCTAGAGAGAAGATAACGGGCATGTTAAGTTAGTTCCCAGACCTCGTAATGCAACTGTTATCTTTTTCGTTACAGGGCGACCTCACGCATGACACGAAAGGAGTACCTACCATGGTGAAGAAGGCTTTTGGAGCTCTTCTGCTTGCAGCCCTTCCCCTGAGCGCTTCGCTCGTAGGCTGCTCCGATAGCAATGCCGCCAAGGGTGCAAATCCGGAAAACGCCGGCTCTCAGTCGGAAATGGAGACCTCTGCTCCACTGCCTCCAGTTCCTAGTGATGCCGAGCTGCAGCAGACCACTGAACCGAATTCAGATTCCTCGCTGACTGAGACGAACGACAGTCTAGTATCTCGTCCGACCACGTCATCGAGCACCGAGATCGTTGAGGATCCGTACCTGCCACCGCAGGCGTACATCCCCCCGACTTCCACAAGCTCAAGTGCGACAACTCCGACGTCGACGACATCGACACCTCCGACGACCACGGAGACCACAGAGCCCACCTCTGACGACGTTTCTTCGCCGACGCCCAGCAAGCCGGTGCCACTGCTACCGGAAGATAACTCGGAAAAGCCGAACGACAGTCTTCCGGAAGGCGATGGTGGTGCAGCAGCTGAGCCGAAGCCGCCTTCATCGCAGGCGCAGTCCCAGTCGGGTACGCAAACCACAACTCCGTCCGAGACTCCTCAGAAGACTCCTCCGAAGGAGCCGACATCCCCGAAGGAGCCGACACCTCCGAAGGACCAGACCCCTTCGACGGAGAAGGACACCACTGGCGGCAATGGGGCTAGCAATAGCAAGATTTCCCCAATCCCGGAAAAGCCGAAGGACTCCGGATTCCTGGGAAATCTCTTCGATAACGACGAGGACTAACCCACCCGCGGGACGGTCGCGACAAAGACGGTTGCCCCGTCTTGGCGCGCAGTCAGCTCAATATCGACTGCGTCGACAGCCGGAACCCAGGCCGCATGGCCGCTGGGAACCTCAACCACGGAGTCGTCGTGACGCAACGCCACCGTGCCCGCTGTAGACAACACAACCGTGGCGGATTCTTCGTCGAGCAGAACATGTTCGCCCGGCTCCAGATCCCGCGAACGAAGGCGAAACTCGCGCACCGGCGCGTCATAGTCATTCCAGCCATCATCGGTCAGCCGCGACTGCAGCACCGGATCTGGCAGCGGTCGGAAAGAGAGCACGCGCAGTAGCTCCACGACATCGACGTGCTTAGAGGTCAGCCCTCCGCGCAGCACGTTGTCGGAGTTGGCCATGATTTCCACGCCCATGCCATTGAGGTAAGCATGCAGCTGTCCAGCACCAAGGTAGATGGCTTCGCCCGGCTGTAAGCGAAGGCGATTAAGCAGCATCGACCCCAGGACTCCCGGGTCCCCCGGATACTTTCGAGCCAATTCGCAAGTGGTCTCGGCTACTCGCGAGAACTCCTCGTCATCGCCACTGTAATCCGCGCACTTGGCAGCCACGGCCTCGACCAGCTCATCGAGGACATCCTGGGGCAACGTCAACCACGTTGTAAACAATGCCCGCAGAGCACTCTCGTCATCGGCGGCATCGAGCAGTCCCATGTAATGGTCGAGCTCCGGTACCGCCAGCGTCGCGAGCAACTCCTTCGTGCGCTCCACCGGGCGGAATCCGGCCAACGCGTCGAAGGTAGTCAGGGCGACAATAAGTTCCGGCTTGTGGTTGTTGTCCCGGTAATTTCGGAAATGTGCAGTGGCCGGAATGCCCTCCGCATTTTCGCGTGCAAATCCCTCCTGAGCTTCTGCCAAGGTGGGGTGTGCCTGCAGCGATAACGGCTCATCGGCTGCGAGCAGCTTCAACAGGAACGGCAGCCTGCCGTTGTCGGTGTCAATTGCATATCCGAGCGCAGCTGCCGGATCCTGCGCAATGAGCTCATCCAGCGGCGTGCCGGCCACCGTGGCCGATGCCAGTGCATGCGCACCAAACCACAGTTCCGCCCAGGGCTTCGATGTGGGAGCGTCCGCACCGGTGATTCTCGCCAAATGTGTACGAGACCCCCAGGGGTACGACTGCAGCACGGGGTCCAACAGCTCCATGCCCGTATCACTCCTCTAATAGTCACTTCTGGCGCGAGCACGCCAATCTCACCGAAGGCCCAAAAGCCTTCGGTGACACCCGGCGATTACGCAGAAAACGCCGCAATCGCACCAACTCTGGCTGCAGCAACACATACTTCAACCAATGGATGATGAGTCTCCGCATCGAGCGCAGGGCACTCCACACGAGCCCATCCAACCTCGCCGTAGTGGTCCCGGTAGTGGCCCACATTGTTCGGCGCAGCTAAAACAATCGCCCCCAACGGTAGCACTGTCGCCCCTTCATCCCCACCATCAATAAACGGGTCATAGAAAATATCGCGGCTTTCCTGGGGTTCTGCAGCGAGCAACGCGCCCACACTAAGAGACAATTCGCTTATCGACGACGCTGCCGAGACCACGCCTGCCTCAAGCATCTGTAACGATGCCAGTTCCGCTACCGGCGCCAGCGCCGAGGTCGTCGACACTGCAAGCATTCTGCGGCCTGCCACCCACTGCGCTACCTGCCGCGCGGGGTTAACTGTTTCATCTCGCTGCGGAGCACAGGCGGCAATATCGGCGTCCACCGCATCAGCGACTTCCTCCACTACCCCGGCCGGAGCCAGGGTGGTGGCACCGCATTCGGTGAGCGCGCTGGCGATGGCACCGACATAGGCGGTAAAGGACGCGGACTCCGCCATCGCCGGGCGCGGAACCACAACCGTATCGGGGCTACCGGCGGCACGCAGTGGCCCTTCACCGGGATCCACCACGACCGTGGCAGCACCTCGCCTATCAGCTTCAGCCAGAGCTGCCCCCAGTGGGCTGCCGGGGTTGTCGTCACAGACGATGACCAAGTCGAGGGCACCGACATAACTGGGCAACTGATGCGCAATTACCACCGGACAGCGGATATCGTCGGCAAGCGCGCGCACGGATTCGGCAGCGAGCTGCGCCCGACGATTTCCCACGAGGATGACCGCACTGCGCGGCAGTGAAAGTTGAGCAAACGCACCCCCGCGAGTCGCGGAAGCAGCAGCTCTGAGACCTGCACCGGCAGTGGCCATACGATAGAACAGGGCCTCTTGGCGCGGGTTATGGGAGGAGTCGAATGACGAGGTCATACTCCCAAGCATGCCTGAAAACGGGCGCGTGGGGTTGATTAACCGCGGATGATGCCGAGAACTTCGTCGACAAGAGCGTCGACCTCAGCACGCGTCGGAGCCTCGACGTTCAGACGCAGCAGCGGCTCCGTATTGGAGGCCCGGACGTTGAACCACGCCTTGGAGTCCGCCAGCTCAATGGTCAGGCCATCCATCCAGTCCGAGGACTCCGTGCGATCGGCAAACGCGGCCTCGATTTCCTTCTGCTTGGCCTGCTGCTCCTCGGCACTACCCAGGCGGGAGTTAATCTCACCGGAGGCCTCGTAGCGGTTGTACTCGGCCATGAATTCACTCAGCGGCTTATCCTGCTCGGCCAGTGCGGCCAGGACATGCATGGCAGCCAGCATGCCGGAGTCTGCGTTGAAGAATTCCTTGAAGTAGTAGTGCGCTGAATGCTCGCCACCAAAAACAGCACTGTGCTCGGCCATTTGCGCCTTAATAAAGGAGTGCCCAACACGGGTACGAACCGGGGTTCCGCCGTTTTCCACAATCATCTCCGGCACGACGTGCGATGTGATCAGGTTATGGATGATAGCCGCACCCGGGTTCTGCTCCAGGTAGCGGGTGGTCACCAACGCACAGATGGCCGATGGGCTGACCGGGTTGCCCTTCTCGTCGACGACGAAGCAGCGGTCAGCGTCGCCATCGAAGGCAATACCGATGTCTGCGCCCTGCTCCACCGTAAACTTCTGTAGGTCAACGAGGTTGGCGGGCTCCAATGGATTGGCCTCGTGATTCGGGAAGTTGCCGTCGAGCTCAAAGTAGAGATCAGCAACATCCATGTCTTCTCCGAGCACTGCCGGAACTGTCAGTCCCCCCATACCGTTACCGGCATCGACTGCAACCTTCAGGCGACGGCCGGAGCGAATGTCGACCAGCCCATGGAGGAACGCCGCGTAATCCTGCAGAACATCCTCACGATCAATTTCGCCCGGAGTGCCGGTGTACTCCGGGATTCCGTCGACAAGCAGATCCTTAATCTGAGCAAGCCCTGTCTCCTGCCCGATCGGGCGGGCGAGCGAACGGCACATCTTGATGCCGTTGTATTCAGCTGGGTTGTGGCTGGCAGTGAACATCGCGCCCGGGCATTCCTTTACTCCGGAGGCGAAATACAGCTCGTCCGTAGAGGTCAGGCCGAGCAGGGTGACGTTGAGCCCCTGTGCAGCCGCGCCGTCGGCGAAACTAGCCGCCAACTCCGGTGAGGACTCACGCATATCGTGGCCAACTACGGCACGTGTTGCGCCCTCTGAACGCATGATGTGTCCGAAGGCGGCGCCGATGGCTCCGACAAGATCCGCGTCGATGCCCTCACCGACAACACCGCGCACGTCATAGGCCTTGATGACGGCATCCAAATCGGAACGATTGTAAGTGCCCACGAAAAACCTCTCTGTGGCTAGTATCAGTTTTGTGAAAAATGATACTAGCCACAGAGAGGCTCTCACAAAGAAATGCCGCGGCAAGATGGCATGAGCTGGGGCACGGCGCCCGACCCGTTAGTCGTCCGAATCCTCCGGATCGCGAACTACATGCAGGTGACCGCGCGCGGATTTCCGCGTCGACGGGTGGCGGCTGGAATCAATCTTGTAGGTCTGCGGACGGTTGTCGACCTCATCCCGCAGCACCAGGCCAGTCGCGTTGCGGCCAGCTTCACGGACGGCTTCCGCCAGTGCGGTCAAATCATCATCGTCCTGGGCGGGCGTCGGCACGTCGTAACGCACGAGCTCCCACCCCAGCGGTGCGGTGATAGAACGCGCGTGCTTCTCACAGAGATCCCAGCTATGCGGTTCGGACGCGGCGGCGAGCGGACCCACCACAGCCGTCGACTCCGCGTAGGCATACGTCAACGTAGCTACGGCAGGTTTGCCACAGCCGGGCCGGCAACAACGTCTAAAAACACTCACGGCATCAAAGTCTAGACCCTAACTTTAAGTTTCGATAGTTTTTCTCCCACTCGGGCGTTTTTCGCTTTCCGACGCTCCCCCGGGGCACCCCAGCCTTACCCAGTAAACCTGCGACATGGCCGGAAGCTGGCCTCACCCACGTTGACGATCCGACCGATTAAGCTCAACAAATATGAATTCATCGGCTTATACTCCGCGCTCTTTGCGACGCTCACTGCGACGCGGTCGCGGACCTCGGGGTCCTCTGTTGCCGCCGGAGGTACCCCGCTGGAAGAGCCGTTCAGAAGCTTTTGACCAGGCGGTTATTGACGCCTACGCCCCATTGGATCAGCACTGGTCCCGGCAACTGTCACACCTGGACATCGCCATCGACACGATTCCTCGCATGCAGTTGCGCCCGGACATGTATTTCCCGGAAGAGATTGTCGCTGACGGACCTGTACCGCTGGGACGGCTTATCCCCGCTGGCATTGACCGCGTAGGCAACCCCACCCGCCCCTGCGTAGTAGTGTTCCGCCGCCCCATTGAGCGCCGTGTCTCGGGTCGAGTGGAACTGGACCAGATGCTGCAATATGTACTGATCCGCCTGGTGGCGGTATATCTGGGCATTGATCCGGTTGAGGTGGACCCTAGTTTCAACGAGAACTTCCTGTAGAAAGCTTTCTTCTAAGGAGCTCCCTAGAGACCGGGTTAATAGACAAACAGTGTGTGATTCTCAAGATAGTAACTGGTCAGGCCCCATAAATTACCGGCTGCACGCGTGAATACGGGCTGCAAATGTGAAACTGTGCAAGTTTATG
>NZ_KV836152.1:0-2439 GCF_001838255.1 Corynebacterium sp. HMSC073B01
CGTTATTCAGTGTCTGGCATGACACCACCCACCCGAAGTTTTGTGGTGGGGTGTGGTTGGTGCCTGGTTTTTGTCGGTGGTGTTAGCGGTGGGGTCACGCCCGGTCCCATTCCGAACCCGGAAGCTAAGTCCACCAGCGCCGATGGTACTGCACTCGGGAGGGTGTGGGAGAGTAGGTCGCCGCCGGCATAAATAATTGTTGGTGGGTCGTGGTTGCTATTTCCCCGTGTGTGGGGTGGTGGCCGCGGCCCGCTTTTGTTTTACCCACAAGTAAACAACATTCAATCGATAGATGTCGTAGCTTATGTCTCGGTGATAGCCATTGATTTTGCTTGGTTGTGGGTATTTGGAAGGGGCCCGGTGCGCAGTAGACCGGTCGCGGAGGCTCCTCGAATTCTGGCTCTTAGCTTGGTGGCGTGTGCGATTCATCCATTGCACTTCTGTGACTATCACCGCCACTCATCCCTACATACTGATACCCCAGTCCAATTGAGGCTTTATTACCAAGCTGTCCAAATAGGGAGACATACGCTTACTTAGTAGTCAGCTCTGATCTTCGACTCGTACCTACGAGATGCTGTGGCGGCGTCCTCGATCACGCCAAAAGAAAATCCCGTATAGGTGAGGTATTGCCTGCGCCCATACGGGAGGGTGTCGTATTTAGTTAAGTTAGCCCTGTCTGGGATTAAGCTATGCAGTCGCGCTAATCAAAGTACCGAGGTTAGTTATTACTGCTCGGCTTAGCCGACGGGACGTCTCCGTAGCCGTCGTGGTCCTTATCTTCAGAGTTAATACCTCCGCGGAAGGTGTCGTGAGCACTCGGAGTAACGGCGTGCGGTGCACGGTCGGCGGTGTTGAACAAAAGATTCAAGATGATAGCAGCGACGGAACCTACGCAGATACCTGAAGCCATAAACGTTTGCGCCCATGCCGGTAGTCCGGAGAATAGTTCGGGCGATACAGCAGGAAGTAATGCCAATGCCAACGGAATACCCACGACAATCACGTTGGATTCAGTGAACGTAACCTTGGATAGAGTGCGGACGCCCGATGCTGCGACCATACCGAACAAGGCGATACCGGCACCTCCCAAAACTGGAGCTGGGATAGCGGCAACGAGAGCGGCCGTCTTTGGAATCAAACCCAGGATCAGCAGCATTCCACCTGCAGCTGCGGTAACCCATCGGGAACGTACGCCCGTGATGGATAGGACGCCAATGTTCTGGGCAAACGCCGTGTATTGGAAGGTATTGAAAATACCGCCAATTACGGTCGCAGCACCGTCGGCACGCAGTGTGTCGGCAATACGGTGATTATCAATCTCGGATTCGGTAATCTCGCCGATTGCAAGTACGTCGCCAGTCGCTTCGACCATAGTCACAAGCGAAACAATGCACATGGCAAATACAGCCGAGAGGACGAATTCAGGCATGCCAAAGTAGAATGGATGCGTCAACCCGAAGACTGGTGAGTCCTTAGTTCCAGACCAATCCACCATTCCCAATGGAATGCATAGCAGCAATCCGGAGATCATGCCCACTAGAACGGCAATGCGGGCGAGCCATTCTGGTGCCCATCGCTCAATACTGAGAATTAAGACCAACACAAACGCAGCTACTGCCAAGTTTTGAGGTGCGCCGAAATCTGGAGTGTCCTTGACTTCAGCACCGCCACCAACCCAGTCGGCTGCGACTGGCATAAGCGTCGTGCCGATAATCAATAGCACCGTGCCAGTGACCAACGGCGGAAATAGGCGTAGAAGCGACGCAAAAAGCGGTGCAAAGAGCATCATGAAAATGCCCGATGCAATCACCGAACCGTAGATTGCGGGTACGCCGTATTGCGATCCGATAGTAACCATCGGAATCGCGGCAGAGAAGGTACAGCCCTGAATCAGTGGTAGTCGCACACCAAATCGCCAAATACCCACCGACTGTACGATGGTGGCGATGCCTGCAACAAACAGGTCCGCAGCAATTAGGTGCGGAATATCGGACGGGGACATACGCCCGGCATCCACAAGTGCCCAGCCCACGAAAAGCGGGACTGCCACCGCGCCTGCATACGCGGCGAGCACATGTTGAAAGCCGAGTACAAGCAGTTTCACATGGCCCGGATACTCATCGACCGGATGAACCGTCTGAGTATCGGTCTTCGTTGATGTAGTCACAGTTCGACTTTAGTTCCCTAGTCCAGGTTTTCCTCACTGGAGCTTTCTATTGGGGTGGTTTCGCTCCATCTCGCTTTACGACGAGGCCATCGGGTCACGTCACTTTGCTGAGATAACTCGTGAGTGTGCGTGGGAAGCCGCTGAACGAATGCATTGCGGAACAGCTTTAAGTGAGACTCTAGGGTTATGGTTTTCTATTAGCTCGGAAATACACTAGAAAGGCGTTGTGACCTGGGGGTTCGCTTTATGTGTGAAGTGTGTGTAATGTA
>NZ_KV836153.1:0-122909 GCF_001838255.1 Corynebacterium sp. HMSC073B01
CGCCGGCATAATAATCTTGTTTGTGGGTCGTGGTAGCCAGTTCCCGTGTGGGGTTGGGTGCTGCGGCCCACTTTTTGTTACCCACGAGTAAACGGGATTAAATAGGGGTTGGTCTGCTCGGTAGCGGAAGGCGGGCTTACCGGTGTCTTGAGGCTTAAGGGGGCAAAGGGTGTCCGGGTTAATGGACACAGGCGTGTCCGCTTAGAGGATCGCCCGGTTGGCACCTTTCGCTGCTTACCCCAATGTGAGTTACT
Source organism: Corynebacterium sp. HMSC073B01 (assembly GCF_001838255.1). Taxonomy (NCBI): domain Bacteria; kingdom Bacillati; phylum Actinomycetota; class Actinomycetes; order Mycobacteriales; family Corynebacteriaceae; genus Corynebacterium; species Corynebacterium sp. HMSC073B01. Next base: position 255 of record NZ_KV836153.1, read on the forward strand.
GACTGCCTTTATGGCTGTCATTGGCGGGTGAATGCGGGGTTAGTTCCTGGGTCTATGGCAGCGGCTGTGGGCTAATTAAAGTTACTGACTGCGTTTATGACAGAAATAGCGCGAAAGATCGCTTGAAAGTGTCATAAACTCATACAGTTTCACGTTTGCAGCCCGTATTTATGCCTGCAGCCTGTACTCACACGTATAGCCTCCAATCGCGTGTACAGCCCGTATTCAAGCGCAGCCCATTCTCGCAAGCAAAGCTCGCAAGCTCATTGTCAACTAGGCCCAACTAGGCCCAACTACGCCCAGCGAGACCCAAACATACGTCGATAGTGCACATGTTACCTTCCGTAGGGCACAAGTTACCCCCGTTAGCGAACGCTGCAATTGTGCCTTTACCAGCACAAATTAGCCAACGCTAAGCCAAGTTCGAAATATGCCCTAAATATTGCGTAATTTCATAACGTATTTACTTGTTAAATAGGGAACCCTAAGCTAATGTTTCACAGGTAATGATTACCTAAGTAAGTGATTGGGTAACGGCGTCTAAGTGGCGTTTGTTTAACAATCCTACTGTGACCGAAGGGATGCCTTTAAGTGGCGCGTTCTAACTCCGGCCGTATTCGCAATATCGTAGTTGCATCTGTTGCGAGCCTTGGACTTGTTCTTGGTGCTTGTTCTACTGATGCCGGTAACGAGGATAAGTCTGCAGCTGCAGGCAACGAGTCTACTATTACCGTTACTGATAATCATGGTGAGCAGACCGTACCTGCCGAGATTGACTCTGTTGTGGCCACGGATAACCGTTCCTTCGAGATGCTCGATCAGTGGGGTATTAAGCTGGCTGCAGCTCCTAAACCGATTATCCCGTTCACGGTTTCCGACTACAAGGACAATCCTGACGTTCAGGACATCGGCAATCACCGCGAGCCGAATCTCGAAATTGTTGCTGCTGCTGACCCGGACCTGATTGTGAACGGTCAGCGTTTCGGCAAGTACTACGATGACCTGAAGAAGCTCGCTCCGAACTCCGCGATTGTGGAGTTTGAGCCGCGCGAGGGCAAGCCGCTGGACGAGGAGCTCAAGCGGCACGCTAAGGGCCTGGGCGCCATCTTCGGTAAGGAGAAGGAAGCCGATCAGCTCATCGCAGACTTTGACAAGGCTCTGGAGCGCGCTCGCAAGGCTTACAACCCGGACGTGAAGGTCATGGCGCTGAACTCGTCGGGCGGCACCCTCGGTTACATTGCTCCGACTGTTGGTCGTACCTTCGGCCCGCTGTTCGACCTGATTGGCATGAAGCCGGCGCTGGAGGTCGACAAGGCCAGCGATGACCACCAGGGTGATGAGATTTCCGCCGAGTCCATCGCTGAGGCAAACCCGGACTTCATCATGGTGCTTGACCGCGATGCTGGCACCTCTGTCCGCGGTACCGATGAGTACCGTTCGGCACAGTCTGTGGTCGAGGAAGCCGCTCCGCTGAAGAACGTGAAGGCAGTCAAGGAGGGCAAGATCTACTACGCCCCAGAGGACACTTACACCAACGAGTCCATCATCACGTACACGGAGATTCTGAACGGGCTTGCCGACGCCTTCGAGCAGGCCTAATAGTTCTCTGACCAGTCACAGGAGTACCTCACCAACTCTATGCAGAAGTTACTGGATTCCCGACTAGCCATCGGGATTGCCTTTGTGGCAGTCCTGGTGGCTATGTCGCTGTTTGTAGGCCAATACGACATCCTGGGCGCCGACGACGGCTGGGAGATGTTCGCCACTACGCGTATACCGCGCACCATTGCACTAGTGCTCTCGGGTGCCGCGATGGCGATGTGTGGCTTGGTCATGCAGCTACTTACGCGCAACAAGTTTGTCGAACCCACCACCACGGGAACCACGGAGTGGGCTGGTCTCGGCCTGATTTTCGTGATGTATTTCTTTCCTTCGGCCTCGATGCTTGGCCGGATGGGCGGGGCAATCATCTTCGCTTTCATCGGCACGGCAGTGTTCTTCCTGTTCTTGCGCCGTGTCGCTTTGAAGTCAAGTCTGGTTGTGCCCATCGTGGGCATCATGTTGGGTGCGGTAGTCAGTTCGATTTCGACTTTCTTTGCGTTACAGACGGACATGCTGCAGTCGCTAGGCGTGTGGTTCGCAGGCTCTTTTACTGCCATTTATAAAGGGCAGTACGAATTCCTGTGGCTGGTCGTCATCGTGGTTGCAATCGTCTTCGTATTCAGCGATCGGTTAACGGTTGCGGGGCTTGGTGAGGACATTGCCACCAACGTCGGTCTGAACTACAAGCGAATCGTGTTCCTGGGAACGGGGCTGATTGCAATCGCAACAGGTTTGGTCACCGTCGTGGTGGGCAACCTCCCATTCCTGGGGCTCATCGTCCCGAATATCGTCTCCATGTTCCGTGGCGATGATCTGCGCTCCAATCTTCCCTGGGTATGCCTGGTGGGCATTGCCATTGTGACGATTGCGGACCTGATTGGCCGCGTCATTATCGCCCCGTTCGAGATTCCGGTATCGGTGATTCTCGGCATCCTGGGTGCTGCCATCTTCGTCTATCTGATTGTGGAGCGGCGTCGTGCTTAATCTCAGTTCAACTCACACGGTGGCCGACCAGGCCGGGCCGCAAACGACGTCGTTTAGCACGGCCGCCGCGGCGCGCAGGTACTGGATTATCATTGCTGCGCTGGCGGGCCTGGCAGTGTTGTTTACGGCGGGCCTGCTTGCGTGGGACAACCCGTTGCCGTTCGGTACGGATGGTTTTTGGCTGATTGCGCGCCGGCGTCTTGATGCCGTAATTGCCATGATCGTGGTTGCCTGCTGCCATGCCGTCGCGACAGTGGCGTTCCAGTCGATTGCGAATAACCGAATTATTACGCCGTCGATTATGGGGTTTGAAGCGCTGTACGTGGCTATCAGTACCGCTGCGGTGTACTTCTTCGGGGCGACGGGTCTGATGAATGCCGGCTCGGTTGGGGCGTTTGTGCTGCAGCTCGTGCTGATGGTGGGGCTGTCGCTGGTGCTGTATGCGTGGCTGTTGACTGGGCAGGGCGCGGATATGCACAGCATGCTGCTGGTGGGCATTGTTATCGGTGGCGGGCTGGGCTCGGTATCGACATTTATGCAGCGCATGCTGACGCCTTCGGATTTTGACCTGCTGACGGCGCGGCTGTTCGGCTCTGTCAACAACGCGGACCCGGAGTTTTTCCCGGTGGCGATCCCGCTGGTGATCGCGGCAATCGTGGTGATTGCGCTGCATTCGCGGGCCCTCAATGTCATGTCGTTGGGGCGTGAAGTCGCGACGAATCTGGGCGTGAATTACCAGGTTCGGTCCATCACCGTGCTGGTTGCGGTGTCCGTGCTGATGGCAGTATCGACGGCTATGGTCGGCCCGATGACATTCCTCGGCTTCCTGGTCGCGACCATTGCGTACCAGGCTGCGGATACCTATGACCATCGTTTTGTGCTGCCGATGGCGGCGCTAATCGGCTACGTCACGCTGGCCAGTGCGTATTTCATCCTCAATCACGTTTTCTATGCCCAGGGCGTGGTGTCCATCATCATCGAGCTGGTTGGCGGTTCGATCTTCCTCTACGTCGTTTTGAAGAAGGGACGGCTATGATTCTCCTCGACAGTGTAAGCAAGAGCTATACCAGCGAGGTGTCAATTGGCCCCGTTGACCTGGAAATTCCAACCAATGCGATTACGGCTCTGATTGGGCCGAATGGTGCGGGCAAGTCCACGCTCTTGACTATGATTGGCCGCCTCCTTGCCGTCGATTCCGGCGACATCAACGTCGGCCCCTACAACGTGGGCAAGACCAAGTCGAAGGATCTGGCGAAGGTGCTGTCGATTCTGCGCCAGGACAACCACTTCGTCACCCGCCTCACCGTGCGCCAGCTGGTCAGCTTCGGCCGTTTCCCGTACAGCCAGGGGCGTCTGACCGCCGAGGACGAGCGCATCATCTCCCAATACATTGAGTTCCTCAATCTTGAGGCGCTCCAGGGCCGCTACCTCGACGAGCTCTCCGGTGGGCAGCGTCAGCGTGCGTATGTCGCAATGGTGCTCTGTCAGGAGACGGATTACGTGCTTCTCGACGAGCCGTTGAACAACCTGGATATTTCTCACTCGGTCGACATCATGTCGTACCTGCGCACTGCAGTGCGCGAGTTGGGTCGCACCATGGTGGTGGTGTTGCATGACATCAATTTCGCGGCTCGCTACGCCGATTACATCTGTGCGGTCAAAGACGGCCAGATTGTAGAGCACGGCCCTACCGCAGAGCTGATGCGTTCGGAGGTTCTGAGCCCAATCTTCAATACCCAGATTGACATCGTCGAGGGCCCGCATGGCCCGGTCGCCTGCTACGGCTCTTAAGGCAATTCCTGGCCGGCCCCACGCAGCCGATACAATCTAGCCTCATGACTATTACTGCTGCCGTTGACGGTTCCGCCCTGCACAACCCCGGACCTGCCGGGTGGTGCTGGTATATCGACGACAGCTGCTGGGCCGCCGGCGGATGGAAAGAGGGAACCAATAACCGCGGGGAGCTCACCGCTCTTGCCGAGCTGCTCCGCGCCACCGCGCACATCCCCGACGAGCCGCTTTTCGTACTGTGTGATTCGCAGTATGTGATTAACTCCGTCACTAAGTGGATGCCGGGGTGGAAGCGCAAGGGGTGGAAGAAGCGCGACGGTAAACCTGTCCTCAACGTCGACATTTTGCAGGACATCGACCAGCTGCTCGTTGGCCGCAATATTCACCTCGAGTGGGTTAAGGGACACTCGGGCCACGACATGAACGAGGCCGCTGATCAGCGCGCCCGCGCCGCCGCCACCGCGTATCAGAAGGGTACGACCGTGCCGGAGGGGCCAGGTTTCGCTGGTGCGGGTAGCCGCGTGCAGTCGAATGCCGCGCCGACAAAAACCGCGCCCGCCGCGCCTAGTTCCGAGCCCAAGACGCCCAAGGCCGCAACCTTCGAGCAGGAATGCCTCTTTGACCTCGCAGTCGACGCCACCGTGACGCCCGAGGACGCGGCTAAGGAAGCGCTCACCGTTTTCCGCCGCGCCGCACATCGCGCTGAGCAGGGTAATACCCGCGCACTCAAGGCATTGCTTAACGACGCCCTGGGCGCCAACCTCGCCGTGCCAGACGGGCTTTCGGATGCCGAGTATGAGCTCCGCGTCGAGGGAACCACCGCCACCGCGCAGTTCACCACCGACGACTGGGTTGGCCTAGCTGTCTGGGATTTGTCCCAGGCAGTGGGGAAGGCCACAGGCTCCGCACGTTTGCTGGGCTGGAATGTGGGCAGGTCTTAGCAGTAGTATGAAAGTTTGGTCTTTTAGGTAGACCACCAGGCAATCCGGGGTTACTGGTAGCCTGAAAACACATAAATTCTTTTACTCATTACATATAAGGAGCTCCGACTTCATGGCTGAGCACGAAGGTCCTCGTTCCGGCGAAGGCCGAGGAAATCGCGGAAACCGCGGGTCTAACCGTTCCCATGGTCGTGGCGAGGGCGGCTTTAACGGGCGCAACCGCAACGATCGTCGTGGACAGGGTGGTGGCCCAGGTGGTCGTGGCCGTGGTGGTCACGGTGGTCATGGCGGTAACCGCGATTCCCGTGGTTCGCGGGGCTTCCGTCGTGATGATCGCGATGATCGTGACTTTAACCGCGGCGACCACAATGAGCGCGGTGGCCGTGGCGGTCGTGGTTACAATCGCGATGACCGCAATGATCGTCGCGGCCCGGGCGGGCGCGGTGGCCAGGGAGGTCGCAACTTCGACCGTCGTGGTGGCAAGCCACGTCGCTCCAACCGTGGTGGCCGCTTCCAGGATGAGAAGCGTACGCACCGCACCGGCCCGCAGCGCCCAGGCTTCCGCGAGGAGCGCATTGAGGCCCGTAAGAACGAGCCGAAGCTGCCAGATGACATTCGCGCAGACGAGCTCGACCCGAGCGTGCGCCAGGATCTGAAGAGCCTGGCTAAGGACAACGCCGACAAGGTTGCTCGTCACATGATTATGTCCGCAATCCTGATGGCTGAAGACCCGCAGCGTGCCCTGGAGCACGCCCGCGCAGCGAAGGACCGCGCTGGTCGCGTCGGTGTCGTTCGTGAGACCGCTGGTGTTGCCGCTTACCACGCAGGTGAGTGGAAGGAAGCTTTGGCGGAGCTGCGTGCGGCTCGCCGCATCTCCGGTGGCCCGGGCATGCTCGCGGTCATGGCGGACTGTGAGCGCGGCCTCGGCCGCCCAGAGAAGGCCATCGAGCTGGCTCGCTCCGAGGAAGCCAAGCAGCTGGACAACGAGTCCAAGACTGAGCTGGCTATCGTCGCCGCCGGTGCTCGCCGAGATATGGGCCAGATCGATGAGGCTCTGGTTGAGCTGGAGACCCAGGATCTGAACCCGGACCGCGAGGACTTCGAAGCAGCTCGTCTGTTCTACGCCTACGCTGATGCGCTGGTGGAGGCCGGTCGTAAAGATGATGCCAAGGTGTGGTTTACCCGCTGCGCCAAGATCGATGTGGACCAGATGCTCGATGCTCGTGAGCGCATCGAAGAGCTGAGCAAGTAATCAGCCCAGCTGCCGGCTCGCAACATCAGCCACCGCTAACGCACCGCTGGCGCAATCGGGCTGCGCATCTACAATTCGTCGTAAAGCGTTCCTATTTCGTAAAAGGAGAAATGAACCCCCATGGCTTCTGTCGCTTCTTCCTATGATGCCGCTCTGCTGGATCTGGATGGCACGATTTACGAGGGTGGCGCGGCGATTCCGAACGCGCTGGAGGGGCTGACTGAGGCGGCGCTGCCGATGGTGTTTATTACCAACAATGCCTCGCGCGCGCCGCAGACGGTGGCGGATCAGCTCAATGGGCTGGGCTATGACGTTCACGCGGACGATGTGATGACGTCGGCGCAGGCGGCCATTGAGATGGCGGCGGAGGTCATTGAGCCGGGCTCGAACGTTTTTGTGTTGGGTGCGGAGTCGTTTAAGCAGTTGGCTCGTGAGGCGGGGTACAACCTCGTGGATTCCGCTGATGACAACCCTGCAGCGGTGTTCCAGGGGCTCAACCGTGAGATGACGTGGAAGCAGATGTCGGAGGCGGCGCTGGCGGTGTCGCGAGGTGCGCGCTTCCTGGTGTCGAATTTGGATACGACGCTGCCGTCGGAGCGCGGTTTCCTGGTTGGTAATGGTTCGGTCGCTGCGGCGATTTCTACGACCACGGGCGTGGCGCCGCTGTCGGCGGGTAAGCCGAAGCCGCCGATGTTTATTAAGGCGGCGGAGCGTGTGGGCGCGAAGAATCCGCTGGCGATTGGGGATCGCCTCGACACCGACATCGCGGGCGGAAATGCGGCAAAGATGGACACGTTTATGGTGGTCACAGGCGTTTCCACGCATATGGATGTCGTTGCGGCGCCGCCTGAGCACCGCCCGACGCTCATCGGTGCTGACATGACTGCGCTGAATCGTGAGCTGGATCAGGCACGTCCGGCTCCGCAGGCTGGTTTCACCGCGCGTTACGACGACGCGGAGGCCGGTGTCATCGTTCTTTCTGGCGGTGACATGGAAGATCTTCGGTTGGTGAACCCGGCGGAGGCCGCGGTGGCGGCTCTGCTGACGGTCGTAGATGTGGTGTGGAACTCTGAGGCTGGTCGTGCTGGCGCAGTCGAGGTCGCGCAGGTCCGCGCGGAGGGCCCGGCTGCTGAGGCGGCGCTGGCTGCCTGGCGGAAGTGATAGCCGATGAGTGAGGTTGCACCGAAGCCGGGGCAGGGGCTGGGGCAGGGCGCTGGTCCTGTGCCGGGGCCGAAACCCGGCCCTGCATCTGTACCGAGCCCTGCGCCTAGCCCGGCGGCGATGCCCGGCGCGCGTGAGGTAACTCCGGAGGACGTCCGCGAGCAGGTGGCGGCCGCACTGTCAGCACCTGCCCCGACGCCGCAGGAGAGAGTCGCGCAGTTTGAGCGGGCGCATGAGATTTTGTATGAGGCCCTGGGCTCGTCACGCAGGGAAGGAAAGTGAACGCGGTGGCAAAGAAAGCTCCTAAGCGCAGGCTCGATGCGGAGCTGGTGCGAAGGAAGATTGCTCGCTCCCGTGAGGCGGCAGTGGACATGATTAAAGCCGGCCGAGTGGAGGTCGGCGGTTTTGTCGCCTCCAAGCCTGCGACTGCGGTGACAGGCGACGTGTCCATTCGCGTCAGTGGTCTGGAAGAAGATGAGAACTGGGCATCGCGCGGGGCTCACAAGCTGCTCGGCGCGCTGGAGGCTTTCGAGCCGCAGGGCCTGGACTTGAAGGGCCGGAAGGTCTTGGATGCCGGTGCCTCCACGGGCGGCTTCACCGATGTGTGCCTGCGCCGCGATGTCGAGACCGTCTACGCCGTCGATGTCGGTTACGGTCAGTTGATTTGGCGCTTGCAGGATGACCCGCGGGTGGTTGTGCTCGACCGTACTAACGTCCGCACGTTGACGCCGGAGATTCTCGGTGGCACGGCCGATGTAATGGTCGGCGATTTGTCGTTTATTTCTTTGAAGCTGGTCCTGCCTGCGATTGTCTCCTGCCTCGACGAAGGCGCTGACCTGTTACCAATGGTCAAGCCGCAGTTCGAGGTTGGCAAGGAGCGCCTTGGCTCCGGTGGTGTCGTGCGCAGCGATGCGCTTCGCCAGGAAGTTGTCCAGGAAGTCGCCGAATACGCCCGCACTCTGGGGCTGTCCTTCCGTGCGGCGGTGGCCAGCCCGCTGCCGGGTCCGAGTGGCAACGTGGAGTTCTTCCTGTGGCTGGTGAAAGACGGCGGCGCCAGCGATATTGGTGATGAGGCTATGGCTGCGGCCATCGCTAAGGCTGTTGAGGAGGGGCCGCACAATGACTAGCTCACGGACTAGCTCAACGACCAGCGCGAAGACTCACTCACGGGATAGCAAGCCCAAGACCAGCGCCGGCAAGCGCGAGATTCTGCTGGTCCCGCACACCGGCCGTAGCGCCAACCTGGAAATGGCCGCTGAGGCTGCCGAGCTGCTTGAGGCCGCGGGTATCGACATCCGCGTGCTGGCTGGTAAGAACCCGGAGGCACTGGCCGCGCACCCGACGCTCGGCAAGTACCCGCGCTACTGGCATTCCCCGCAGGCGGCGTCGGGATGCGAACTCGTCCTCGTCCTCGGCGGCGACGGCACCTTCCTGCGTGCCGCAGACATTGCACACTCCGCTGACCTGCCGGTGCTCGGCATCAACATGGGGCACGTGGGCTTCCTCGCCGAGTGGGAGCAGGAGTCTATGACGGAGGCGATTAGTCGCGTCATCAAGCGTTCCTGGCGTATCGAAGACCGCATGACCATCCGCGCCACCGTCCGTGACACCACCGGCCGCGTGATCGGCTCCGGGTGGGCGCTGAACGAAGTCAGCATCGAAAACGTCAACCGCCGTGGCGTGCTGGATGTCATCTTGGAAGTCGATGGCCGTCCGGTGAGTTCCTACGGCTGCGATGGTGTACTGATTTCCACGCCGACCGGCTCCACCGCGTACGCCTTTTCCGCAGGAGGCCCCGTACTCTGGCCAGAGCTCGACGCCATGCTGGTCGTGCCCAACAACGCCCACGCGTTGTTCTCTCGCCCGCTGGTGATCTCCCCGCATTCGACCATTGCCATTGAGACCAACCACGACACCGCCGAGGCGGTCGCGGTGCTCGACGGCTTCCGCAACATCACCATGCCGCCGGGCAGCCGCATCGAAATCGAGCGCGGCGCGCAACCGGTGCGCTGGGTGCGTCTGGACGATCAGCCGTTCGCCGATCGTCTGGTGCACAAGTTCCGCTTGCCGACGTCCGGGTGGCGCGGCCCCGCCGAAGCCCAATAGCCCCTAAACACGGCAGACAAGAGCCGTCACGAGACTCCACAACCGGGACCGTGCCCGCGGCCCCCAACTTCAAGGGAAGGACTGAATGCAGGCGCCATGCTGACTGAGATTTCCATCCGCGACCTCGGCGTTATCCCCGACGCGACGCTTGAATTCAGCCCAGGCCTGACCGTACTCACAGGTGAAACCGGTGCGGGTAAGACCATGGTGATCACAAGCCTCAAGTTGCTTTGTGGCGCGCGTGCCGACGCCGGCCGCGTGCGCACGGGCGCCGACAAGGCCCTGGTGGAAGGCCGCGTGTCCACCGAGCACCTCTCGGCGGAAGAGTCGGCCACCATCGATGCTGTGGTTTCTGAGCTTGGCGGTGAGCGCGATGAGAATGATGAGTACCTGCTTGCCCGTCAGGTCTCTGCGAAGGGGCGCTCCCGGGCGTGGGTTGGCGGCCGCAGTGCCTCGGCTGCGGCATTGGCAGATGTCTCCACGCGGCTCATCGCCATTCACGGCCAGAATGATCAGTTGCGCCTGCAAAGCGCCGATGAGCAGCGTGCGGCCATCGACCGCATGGATGCCGACACCATCGCACCAACGCTGGAAACCTACCGGCAGCAGCGTGCACACTGGCGCGCCCTGGCCAAAGAACTAGAAGAGAAGACCTCCAAGCGCCGCGAACTGGCCATGCGTGCCGACCAGCTCAGCTTCGCCATCGAAGAAATCGATGCGGTCTCACCCGAGCCGGACGAAGACCAGGACCTGGCCTCGCAGATCCGCCGCATGCAGGATCTGGATGGCCTGCGCGACGCTGCCGCCGTGGCATTGGCCGCCATTGATGGTGCCGCTGCCGTGAGCACGACTGGCATGGATGCCGCCACCGAGGACTCCGGCGCCGCTGAACTCCTCGGCGCCGCCGCGAACGAGCTCGCCGCTGCAGACGACGAGGAACTCACCGAGTTTTCCAACCAGCTCAATGAACTGACCAGCCAGCTCTCGGAAATCTCCGCTGGCCTCGGCGCGTTTCTCTCCGGTCTGCCGGAGGAAACCGAGTCCCTGGACAAACTCATGCAGCGCCAGGTGGAGATCAAGAACCTCACACGCAAGTACGCCCCGGACATTGCAGGTGTCTTGGCCTGGCGGGATAAGGCGGAGCGCAAGCTCGCCACGCTGGATGTCTCCGGCGAAGCCCTGGACAAGCTCACCGCGGAGATCAAGACCGCGGAGAAGAAACTCGGCACCACCGCGCGGAAGCTCTCCAAGGCTCGTGCAAAAGCCGCAAAGCACCTGGAAGAGGCCGTGACCAAGGAACTCAAGGGCTTGGCCATGCCACATACCTCGCTGGTGGTGGAGATCACCAAGGCCGACACCTTTGGCCCCGCTGGTGTGGACAACATCGAGTTCAAGCTCCGCGCCCACGAAGGTGCCGAGCCGCGTCCACTGGCCTCCTCCGCATCCGGCGGTGAGCTCTCCCGCATCATGCTGGCATTGGAAGTTGTCCTCGCCGAAGGACAGGCCGGGCACACGATGGTTTTCGATGAGGTCGATGCCGGTGTTGGTGGGCGCGCGGCTGTGGAAATTGGCAAGCGCCTGAAGCAGTTGGCGGTGAATAACCAGGTGATCGTCGTCACGCACTTGCCTCAGGTGGCGGCGTTTGCGGATACTCACTTGGTGGTCAGTAAGGATGCGCGCTCGGGTGCGGTGTCGTCGAAGGTGACGAGCCTGGGCGATGAGGAGCGGATTGACGAGCTCGCGCGGATGATGGCGGGTTTGGACGATTCGGACTCCGGACGCGCGCATGCGCAAGATCTTCTGGATCAAGCTCGGCGCGCCTTCGCGGCCAAGTAGCTGCACTTATGTTTCACTAAGTGCCATGAGTCTGTTCTCTCGGAACGAAAAAGATCTTCCTGGCATTTCGGGGACCGTGCGTGACGGTTCCCGCCTGGATCGTGCGCTCAAGCGCATGGGCGAAGGCGACATCGTGGTGATCGATGCGCCGGATATCTCGCGTCCACTGGCACAGCAGTTGATTGACGCCAAGGTCGCCGCGGTAGTGAACACAGGCGCATTTACCACGGGTTTTGTGCCGAATTACGGCCCGCAGATGATGCGCGACGCCGACATCGAGATGGTGCAGAACGTCGGCGACGAGGTCTTTGAGAAGCTCAAGGACGGCAAGAACGCAAGGCTTCACGACGGCAAGCTCTACCACGGTGACCGCCTGATTGGACAGGGCGACGAGGTCGACCAGGACGAGCTGGAGCGCGCCTTCGACGAGGGGCGCACCAGCATGGTCGACCGCTTGGAGGCGCTTTCCGGCAACTTGGTGGAGTTCGCCAAGACCGAGTCCCCGCTGTACATCGATGGCCTGGGCATTCCGGACGAGACAGAGCCACTGCGTGGCCGCAAGGTCGTTGTGGTCAGCCCTGGTGAGGGACACCGCAAGACGCTGGAGGATCTGAAGAACTTCATCCGCGAGTACGAGCCGCTGCTCATCGGCGTCGACACCGGTGCGGACACGCTCTTCGACCTGAAGTACGAGCCGGACTACATCATCGGTGATCCGGAGAACATCAACTCCGAGGCACTGCGGTCTGCCGGTTGCGTGATCCTGCCCGCTGATCCGGACGGTCACGCGGTAGGCCTTGAGCGCATTCAGGACCTCGGCATTGGTGCCATGACCTTCCCGGCGCTGTCCGATTCCGCCACTGACCTGGCGCTGGTCTTCGCCGCGCATCACGACGCCGACATGGTCGTCTCCGTCGGCGCCCCGCAGAACATCGACAGCATCTACCACGCTGAGAATCAAAGCGGTGTGCCGTCGGCGCTGCTGTCGCGTTTGAAGGTCGGGGAGAAGCTTGTCGACGGTCGCATGGTCGCCGACCTCTACCAAGTCAATAGCCGTGGTTTCGGTGTGGCCTGGGCAATCCTGGCTATCTTTGTCGCCGTTGCGGTGATCTTCGCTATCGCTGGTACCTCCGGTGATGGTTCTGTCAGTGAGAATCTGATTGATACCTGGAACTCCATTGCACTGTGGTTCCAGGGGCTGTTTAAGTAGTTTTAGCGGTATTCGAGCACTAGGAGCGCCTAAAAGTTTTCGGCTGTCAGAGCTGATTGAGGCGTCGGCGAAAGGAAAAGGGACGGGCGATGGGGAAGAAGCGCAGGAGCGGGAAGTTCACAGCTGGTGTGACAGGTGCTGCCCTCGGTGTTGCGGCAGGTGCTGCGCTGGGTGCTTATGTGCTGAACCCCGCTGGTGCAGGCATTGATTTCGGCACGGGTGCCGCGTCCGAGCGCGATGAGGCTGTCGCGCGTGCCGATGCGCAGCAAGCGCGTGCCGATGAAGCAAACCGCATCATCGAGCCCATCGTCGGCGAGATTGTTAAGGACTCGTTGCAGGATGTTCCCGTCCTTGTTGTCGCCACTCCTGATGCCACGGATGAGCAGCTGGCAGGGGTTTCCGAGACCCTGCGCGCTGCTGGCGCCCCGGATGCGGGCGTGCTGAAGCTGACCGATAAGTTCCTCTCTTCCGCTGGTGCGGACGAGCTGAAGGACACGGTTTCTACCTCGCTGCCGGCTGATGTCCAGCTGGACCCGGAGCGCCGCGAGCCAGGCCGCCAGGCTGGTCAGGCGCTGGCTCCGGTGTTGGAGCTGGATAAGGATGGGGGAGAGCGGGCTTCCGCTGCTGACCGAAAGCTGCTGCTGGAGGCCTTAAAAGGCGGCGGTTTTGTGGAGTATGACGAGGGGACTCTGCGTCCAGCCGCTGGCATTGTGATTGTTGGTAATCACGGCACAGTGTCACGCACTGCGATTGATAAGGGCGAGGACCCGGAGTTCGGTGCTGGCCTGGTGGCCGATCTGGCTGTGGCCCTGGCTGAGGGCTTTGGTGCTGGAGGCGATGCTGCAGGTCACGTTGTGGTGGGGACTGACAGCTTTGGCCGCGAAGGTGTCAGTACTCTGACTGACGAGCGCTGGGGTGCCGATCCTGCCGTGAAGCGTGTGGACGCGGTGTCGGATGCGGCGGGGCAGGTAGGGGTTGTTGGGGACTTGAAGAAGTAGGGGACGAATAGTGTCACGATTACCTAGGTAACGAACGCGGAGAGCGTTCCGTCCGCACGAGTCGTGGTGGTCGAGCGGACGGGAACCGCAGGCGGTAATAGCCTGAGGTGCTGTTCCAACAACTCAAATTCTGGCAGCAATTCCAACGGGGCTTCGGTACTGATGCTAGCGGGTAGGGGGACGCGGCAATCCTGTGCTGGGCAAGTCGCTCGTTTTAGACAACGGAGCAGTGTGTTCACGACCGATATCAATTTTCGTCACGGCGGAGACCATGCCATATTTTCTGCACACCGTGGACACCGTAATTATCCCGATCAACAGCACTACTGCGTTCAATCAGCACAGCATTACCAAGGCGACGAGCAGTTAATCCACGGGCCGTGGATTGGCGATGTCCACGCGAGGTGATAAACCCACCAGCCCGGTTATTCTTCAACGTCTTACAGATGAACAAGGTAGAGAAAATACTCCGGTACTCATCGATCATGTGGATCATTTCTTAACGTTGTGGGCCTGGTTCCGACACGAAAAAGCTGAGGCAGCCTTCAGCAGCTCGTTAGTGACGCGTAGCTGGTGATTATCACGACGTAGCCTCGCATTCTCGGTGGCCAAATCTTCAGGCACAGGTTCTGGGATGTTTCCCGCACGGCGGGCAGGCTTTAAGTCCATTGACGGGCTGTGTGCCATGAAACTCCCAGCTTTTAAAGCTACTGCCTGGTACGCGGCGTGCATCGACATGTTTTCCGCCAAGATGAGGTCTTCCACGACACGGACCACACGGTCCTTGGCATCCTGGTCAAATTTTCCTTGGCATGTGCCAGGTTTTCCCATCTACTCAAGCGGAACAAAACCTGGGACACTTCAACCCCCCCACCACGAAATACGCCACCACGAGCCAGCGCAAGGCTCTGGCCACCATTGGCCGCAGAGGCGGGAAGAAAGCCGCCAAGCGGTGGGAAACAGACCCGAAGGGGGAATACGCCCAGAACGAGCTAAAGAAGCTCCAGTCGACAAATAAACGCCGTCGACTACGAGGGCAAAGCACCAGAGCGTGCGTGCTCAATGTGGCGATGGATACAGTCGCGCAAACTGGAAAACTTCCCTCGGGGAGAGAAATCGCTGAAGAGCTCGGTGTAACCAAGAGGACTGTGAATCTCCACCTTAAAGCTCTGCGGGAAGCGGGTCTACTGGAGATAGATTAAGCAGGAAATGCCGTAAGCAATATACGGTTCCCCTGGCCCCTGGGCAGTGTGATGTTGTTTTCTTTTTCGATGAGAGAGCAACGGGCTACAGGTGGCCGGGAACTTCTTTTAAGCGATTGGGTGAGATGCTCGACATGTTTCAAATTACGTAATACGATAACTATTTGCCTGTTAATATCACCGAGAAGCAGCTGGACGCCTGGGTTGCCGAGGCGGAGCATGGCTATGACGTCGATGAGTTGAAGCAGCGTGGGCGAGGCCGCCCGGGTCGTGGTCCGAAAGCTTCCCAGATGGTTACGGTTCGTCTCGCCCCGGAGGAGTTGGAGTCGCTCGACAGGACCGCTGCTGAAAAGCAGCTGTCGCGTTCAGAGATGATGCGTCAGGCGATTACTGCTCTCACTGCGGCATGAGGGTGGCGGCCTCCGCCACCAAGCACGGCATCAGTGAGGAAGACGGCATCAATGCCGCTTCATCTCGGAGATGGGTCGCACCCCTCGACGACGAGCCCGCGCAATGGCGTGATCGCCTCGGCAGCTGGACCTCTTCGAGCAGGATGACCGCAGGGCTTCGACGGGCAACACCGGCCACATCGACTTGTTCTGGCCGAGTGTGGTCATCGGGGAGGCGAAGAGACCCGGGGTGGACCTGCAGGTCGCCGTCGATCAGGCCCGCGACTATCTGCAGGGCGGGCCCGTCTCCGCCACCGAGCAACCCCGTTACACCCTCGCCTCCGACTTCGAGACCTTCCGTCTCCTTCGCAGCGCTCCGACATCACCTTCTCCCTGAAGGAGGTGACTGGCCATGTGAACGAGCTGAAATTCCTCGCTGGCTACGGCGAGTCCATGACCTGTGAGGAGGAACAGACCGCCTCGATCGAGGCGTCAAAAATCATGGCGAATCTGTTCACCGCAGTGGCAGGCGACGATATGGACGAGGACGTAGCCGACACCACACCCATGCTTTAGTGAATAATTCAACCTAGAGGGAACGCTGGCCGAAAGCTGAAGGTGATTTCCTCCCGCCAAGATAGACGAAAGGAAAATATGAAGTTCACTACTCTGCGGATTAGCAATTTTCAATGCTTCGGACCTGCGCCCACCATCCTTAATCTCACCGATATGACCTATGTTCTGGGGCCAAACGGCGCAGGGAAAACAGCGGTCCTCGAGGCGCTATCGCGCATGTTTAGCCCGGTTGCGGCTCAGCGAACGGTTCGTATCAGTGATTTTCATGTCCCTGTGGACCGCAGTCTGACCGAGCTCCAGGAGGAGAAACCAGTCCTCTGGATTGAAGTCGACATTGAGTTCCCAGAGACAGATTCTGAGGATTACCACGCATCCATTCCGCCCAACTTCCACCACATGATGATTGAGAGTGTTGATGGCGTGCCGAAAGTGCGTGTGAGACTAACAGCCACGCTGGCTTTAGACGGGGTTGTCGAAGAAAGGATCGAGTATGTACGTCGGGTAGATGAATCGGGGCAACCGACAGTTTGTGCCGACATGTCTCGCTACGAACGGGGATACATTGAAGTGCACTATCTTCCGGCACGGCGTGACCCCAGCGAACATATCGCCTACACGGCTACATCTTTAATTGGTCGAACTCTGCGAGCAGCGGATTGGTCGCAAGAACGCACGACTCTTTCTGACCTTTCTGAACAGCTCACCAATGCACTTACCTCTAACAGTGCGGTATCGAGTATGGGTTTCCATCTGACGAAGGAATGGGGTGGTCTCTATCAGAGCGAATTCTTCACAGATCCGACAATAAGTTTCGGGCGGGGAGAATTGGAGGGAGTGCTCCGCCAGCTCACTATTCACTTCTCTCCATCTCATGACGGGGCCTCATTGCCCTTCGACCTTCTCAGTGATGGGCAGAAATCCCTCCTATATATCTCACTTGTACTCGCCTGGCAGTCACTAGCTCGGCAAGTGTTAAGAAAGGAAGAGACATCGCTTGATTCAACTCGGCTCCGACCTCCAGTCCATACGATTATCGCGCTGGAAGAACCAGAGAATAGTCTTGCTCCCCAGTACCTCGGGCGGATCATCCGACAGCTAAATAGCGCATGCGACAAGGGTGATGTGCAGGCCCTGATCGCCACTCATGCTCCAACATTGCTACGCCGAGTCGAACCGGAGTCGATCTGCTTCTTGCGACTGAACACAGAGCGGGAAGCAACTGTTCATCGTATCCTCTTGCCGGAGGACTATGACGAGGCAGCTAAATATGTCCGAGAAGCTGTGCGCGCTTACCCTGAACTATATTTTTCACGGCTGGTCGTCCTTGGTGAAGGTGACAGTGAACAAGTGGTGCTTCCCCGTATTCTGGCGGCTGCAGGCATCGCTGAGGATGATGCCTCTGTCTCGGTAGTACCTCTCGGGGGGCGCCATGTGAATCACTTCTGGCGACTGCTCAACGAGTTAAAGATACCCCATGTCACGCTCCTCGATCTGGACAGCGGTCGGTACCAGGCTGGGTGGGGGCGAGTCCGCTATGCACTCGATCAGATCAACAAGATTACTCCGGGAACCTATTCACCGAAGGATATTAACAGTCTGCCTAACTGGAATTCCCCAGTTGGTTTCCCTCAATTCCATGACCCTCAATATTCGGAGGGCAAGGGACCTCTTCGGGACCTTGAACAGAAGGGGGTGTTTTTCTCTAATCCAGTAGACCTGGATTTGTTAATGGTTGAGGCGTTTCCAAAGGCCTACGGAGCTAAGTTTGAGTATCCAGATAAGAAGGCGATTGTCGCGGTTCTGGGGAAAATGCATGTCAACGAAGAACTCCTTGGACAGGAGGTGCTGTCGCTATTCGACCATTACCATGCAACCTTTGACTTGAAGAGTAAGCCTGCCTCTCACCTACGTGCGCTCTCAACGCTCACCGATAATGAACTCATCGAAGGGTTGCCCGCAGTATTAAAGCGACTGATTGCTCATGTAGGCATGAAATTGAAGGAACTGCCCGAATGATCCGCCCTGAGGAATGGTGTCCGTCCGATGGGCTGGCGCTGGAACACAACGCTTTAACCGCGGTAACCAGTGCAGAGCAGAATATTGTAGTGGTGGCAGGGCCGGGTGCTGGAAAAACGGAATTACTGGCGCAGCGCGCGGATTTCCTACTGCGCACTGGGACATGTCCCTATCCCCGTCGTATCCTCGCCATCTCATTTAAGGTTGATGCTGCTCGAAACCTCCGTGAAAGAGTGCGCCGACGTGCGGGAAGTCAACTTGCGGCTCAATTCGATAGCTTCACGTTCCATGCATTCGCGAAACGGATTATCGACAACTACCGCCCCGCTTTGACCGGTCAAGATGCGCTTGGCCCTGATTATCGGGTGGATGCGGATAACCGCATCCGGTATGAACAGATAATTTTCGACGACCTTGTCCCTCTTGCCCTGGAAATTTTGAAATCCAATCGCTATGCCAGAAACGCGATCCGGCAGACCTACAGTCACGTTTTTCTGGATGAATTCCAGGATGCAACGATCCCCCAATATAACTTGCTAAAAGAACTTTTCTGGGACTCGCGTACCTTTCTGACAGCAGTGGGAGATGGAAAACAAAAGATTATGACGTGGGCAGGCGCCTTGGAAGGAATTCTCCATACATTCGCAGATGACTTTTCAGCACTCTCCCTGCCTCTCTATCAGAATTTCAGGTCAGCAGTCCGCCTGCGCAGGATGCAAAATCGCATGATTGCGGAGATGGATCCTGCCGCAGTCATCCCCGACCAAGATCTGGTCGGGGATGAGGGTGTCATTGAAGCAAGGGGATTTGATACTGATTCCGAGGAGGCTGAAGCTCTAGCGGAACGTATTCAAGTCTGGCTCGATGAAGAGGTGAAGCCAAATGAGATTGCAGTCTTGGTGCGTCAACAGGCGGGCCTTTACACGGCGCCGCTTGGTGAGGAGCTCGCAAAGCGCGGGATCCCCTTTCGCAACGAACAAGAAAGCCAGGACTTGAATGCCGAACCGGCTGCAGCGTTGGTGTTCAACTTCCTTCGTGTCATAGCTGATGATGGGCAGGCTGAGGCGTATGTCGAGCTAATGCGGTTTTCTAACCGCTCCAACCTGTCCGAAGAAGAGGGTCTGCAGTTTGACCGGCGGCTGAAAAACTTCCTCCAGGAGGCGCGCCAGCAGGTTCAGGATTCTGAGGACGATCACGCGGAGACACAATTCTGGTCCATATGGACAAAGAAGTTTTTGTCTCTTATCTCCCGCCCGACCCTTGTGACCTTGTCCCCTAGCTACCAGCAGGGCCAAAGGCTCGACGAAGTAATTCACGAAGCGCTTGATGCTTTCGAGCGGGAGCTTTCCAACTGTGGAGACGCGGCTTTGGCTCTGAAACGCCTGTCAGGAAAGGAGGCCGTTCGCTTCCTGAACATACATAAATGCAAAGGACTGGAATTTGACAAAGTCATTGTTTTAGGGGTTGAGGAGGAGCTGTTTTGGATGAACCAATCGGATGCGCTAGCTGAGTACTTTGTTGCTGTCTCGCGCGCGAAGACCCATTTAGTTTTGACCTGGACTCGAATTCGATCACGCCCGCTAGGGCATGATGGAAGGTGGTACGAGCGCAGAACGCAACACCAGAGGTTCATCAACTTTGGTCGTGGCGATTAGCGGCGTAGGGACGCGTGAGGGGGTAATGCAGCTTCGACGATCATGCCGATCGTAAGTTGACATCAGCCGTATCGGGTTCAGTTCTGCGTTCACCCTAGCCGAAGATGAAAGCTTCCTTTTCTTTATTTGTGTTCTAAGCGGTACGCCTCGACAGTGCACGCCGCCCAGGGCGCGACGGTAGATGTGGCCCGTGTGGTGGCAGGTGCCGGACAGGTCGATACGGCAGAAGTGTATGTGCCCATGACACGCGGGCGCATCACCAACCATCTGTACTTGGCTGAGGCCATGCCGGGGGATACCGAGGCAGGCCACGGGGATATCACCCCCACTGTGCGGCGCGAAACCGCCGACTACGCCCGGGATCTGCCCGTCCAGGCCGCCACCCGGGATCGTGGGGACGTGACCCCGTACGAGGTGCACCGTCAGGCACGCCTCGACTGGACTATCAGCCGGATCTCCCAGAATCTTCTCGCGGGTGCGGACCCGTTTGTCGGCACCCGCATTGCCGAGGTGCCACCGCGCGCAGCCGGGTACGGGTGGAGCGTTTGGGGCGCTTCCACAACACCGAAGCCCGGCTTCTGTCGCGCGCCCCGCGCGCGAGGCGACGCGTTCACCGCGGGCCCGCGACTTCGAGCGCGACGGCACCTGGGAGGGGCTCAGCCACGGGGAGAAGATCACCCGCCTCGACACCGCCGCCGCAGAGCTCAAGGACATCCTCGGCGGGCTTGCCGCCCAGCGCGATCACACCCGTAAGGAGATCCAGAACCTGGAGACCGAACACGCCGAGACGACACGCGCGGCCCAGGAGGTTGAACGGCGCAAAGGTGCCGACGGCAGGGCCGCGGAGATGCCGCCGATGCGGGATCGCCAAACCATGGCGAGGCGTGTGCGTGGTTACGTCACCCAGGGCAAGTTCGACTCCTACGGGACCTGAAGTGCTCCGGGTTTTGTTCCTAGGCATTTGCCTTGATTTCTATTATTTCCTGTGGCGGGTTCTGCTTCCACCATTCGGTTTCCACCTCGACCGGGGCTCGGTAGCCCAAGCTTTGGTGGAGTCTAGTCTCGTTCCACCAGGACACCCACTCGAATGCCGCGATTTCTACCTCGACACCGCCATCCCACCTGCGAGTATGGATTAGCTCGTTGTTGTAGGAGCCGTTAACGTTCTCAGCCAAAGCATTGTCATAGCAGTCGCCAACCGCCCCCGGTGGAAGCGGCAGTCCCGTGCTGGCCACGTCGCTCGTTGTAGACAACGCTGACATACTGCGACCCGTGATTCGAGTGGTCAATGAGACCTGTTGTTTTTTCAGCACACATGATCGCCTGGTTGACAGCGTGCAGCGGTAAAGCTTGAAGTGCGCATGGAATCTGATAACGCCCACCCAACGATTCGTCGGGACTAAACGTCTGTGACAAACCCGGCATACACAAAGCCTTTCGTCGTGCGCACATACCAAATGTCAGCCCTCCCACAGTTTGTTCGAACCCCGGGGCGTTGAATTCACGCTCGACCAAGCCTGGGCGCAGATCAGGCGCGTTAGGCTTTTCGGGTTGTGATAGGTAATCTGCCTTTGTAAGAAACAATGGTCAGGCGCAACAACCGAGCAGTTTGTTTGGGAAAGCGACTCCCAGGGGGCACTTATATGGGGTGGTTCCTCCATATATATGTAGTTCGTGGGGTGGTGGTGATCCGCATAGTTAAGTCGGATGAAACGCAGTCGGGGCGAAATATGTGGAACTTACCCCCCCCGGACCGCGCGTCTCGGCTTATGCTCGCTATATTTCGGGCAGAATTCTTTTATGTCCGAGTTTTCAGAGGTCCTTGAGCAACTCCGTGAGAATCAGCCGAAGGCGAAGTATGGCATCGCTTTCGAGAAGCTCATGGTCAACTATTTCCGCATTGACCCGACTCTGAAAGCTCAGTTTGACGAGGTTTATCGCTGGTCGGACTGGAAGTACAACGGGGGAGTGCCTGATACCGGTATCGACTTGGTCGCACGTCGCATTGACGACGGCACGTGGGTGGCCATTCAGTGCAAGTTCTACATGCCAACGACTCGCTTGGCCAAGGCCGACCTCGATTCATTCTTTGAAGCGTCTGGGCGATCCTTCAAAACCGAGTCCGGCCCCGAACATTTCGGCAGCCGTATCATCATCTCGACAACTGATCATTGGTCGTCGCATGCGGAAGAAGCACTGGCTAATCAGTTAATTCCAACCAGCCGAATCGGCACGGCTGCAATCGCAGAATCTCCGATTAACTGGGATGTCGCTTTCCCCGGCTCAGAGATTCAAATCAATCTCTCGCAGCGTGAAACCTTTGAGCCCCGTCCGCATCAGCAAGAAGCTATCCACGGAGCCATGGCTGGTTTCGCTACCCACGACCGTGGAAAGCTGATTATGGCCTGCGGTACTGGTAAAACATTCACCGCCCTTCGCCTCGCTGAAAGGGTTGCCGAGGAAAACGGTGGCAAGGCCCGCATCCTCTTCCTTGTGCCATCCATTTCGCTTTTGTCACAGACACTTAAAGAATGGACTGCACAGGCGCGTTTTGACATGCGCACTTTTGCTGTGTGTTCGGACTCAAAGGTCTCCCGTAAAGCAGAAGACATTGCGACCTATGACTTAGAGGTCCCGGTTTCAACCAATGGCACCGAAATCGCCAAGCGCTTTGAATCTGGCAAGCGAGCCAAGGGCTTGCACATCGTCTTCTCCACTTACCAGTCGTTGCCGGCCGTCCATGATGCCCAGCAGCAAGGTCTCGACGACTTCGACCTAGTCATTTGCGATGAAGCACACCGCACCACTGGTATTACCCTCGCCGGTGAAGATGCGAGTAACTTCGTCCGCATCCACGATGCCGACTACATCAAGGCCTCGAAGCGTCTCTATATGACGGCCACACCGCGTCTGTACGACGATTCTGTCAAGGGCAAGGCCCTGGACCACTCAGCCGAACTTGCCTCCATGGATGACGAAGCCATCTACGGCCCAGAGTTCTATCGTCTCGGATTCGGTGAAGCCGTAGAAAAGGGACTGCTCACTGACTACAAGGTTCTCGTCATGACTGTTGACGAGTCCGTAGCCGCCGATGCGATGGCCCGCACCCAGGATAACCAGATTAATCTCACTCTGGCCTCGGCAATGATTGGTGCATGGAACGGCCTGGCCAAACGTTCTGGTTCCCTGCAGGGCAAAAAGGGCGGATTCGATGAAGATGCCGCGCCGATGCAACGCGCTGTGGCGTTCGCCCGTGACATCAAGACGTCGCAGGCAATTGCTGATTCCTATCCGCAACTGGTGAACATGCATCGAGAACTGCTGGAAGAAAAGGCAGTTCTTAATGATGTCTCTCTGCACAACGTGGACGTTTCCATTTCTGCGCAGCATGTTGACGGCAGCATGAACGCCCTTGAGCGTGGCACTAAGCTTTCGTGGCTGGAGTCGCCAGCTGCCGAGCAGCACACTCGCGTACTTACTAATGCGCGTTGTTTGTCCGAAGGTGTCGATGTCCCGGCGCTGGATGCTGTTATCTTCTTCAACCCGCGTAATTCCATGGTGGACGTGGTCCAGTCCGTCGGCCGCGTCATGCGCAAGTCCGAAGGCAAGGATTACGGCTACATTATTCTTCCGGTCGCAGTTGCCCCGGATGTTTCGCCGGCACAGGCGCTCAATGACAACGCACGTTTCAAGGTCGTCTGGCAGATTTTGAATGCATTGCGCGCGCATGATGATCGCTTCAATGCCAAGGTCAATTCAATCGCGTTGAACGAAACGAATCCTGCTGAAGAGTTGCCAATCGAAGTCGACCACATTGGCAAAAAGGATTCCCAGAAATCTGGCTCCGACACCGATTCCGCGAACGCTTCTTCAACCGATGCCATTAACGAGGCCGAAGCCGAATCGGTGAAAAACCCGCAGCCTCTGGCCGATAACGATGAGCTGACTCAGCAACTCGTATTGTTCTCTCTGGAAGAGTGGCAGGAGGCCATTTACACCAAGCTCGTCGACAAAGTGGGCACCCGCACATACTGGGAGGATTGGGCGGACGACGTTGCCACTATCGCAGGAAACCAAATCACGCGCATCAAAGCGCTTGTCGACGGCGCCGATGCCAAACTCCGAACAGAATTCGATAGCTTTGTAGAGGGACTCCGCAATAACCTCAACGACGGCATCAGCGAAGATGATGCTATTTCAATGCTTTCGCAGCACCTGATTACAGCTCCGGTTTTCAACGCTCTTTTCGAGAACCACGACTTCATCACCCATAACCCCGTGGCCCAGGTTATGGAGAAGATGGTCGGGGCCCTCTCCGAAGCCAATCTTGATACCGAAACCGAGTCCCTCGAGAAGTTCTACGAGTCCGTCCGTGTTCGAGCCTCTGAAGTGAACTCCGCCTCGGGAAAGCAGCAGGTCATCAAGGAGCTTTACGAGCGCTTCTTCCAAAAAGCCTTCAAGAAGCAGGCTGAGTCACTGGGCATCGTCTACACCCCAGTTGAAATTGTCGATTTCATTCTGCGTGCTGCGGATGACGTGTCTAAGAAGCACTTCGGCAAGGGGCTTACCGACGAAGGCGTCTGCATCCTCGACCCTTTCGCCGGCACCTCGACCTTTACAGTTCGCCTCCTGCAGTCCGGCCTCATCAAGCCGGAAGATCTCGCCCGCAAGTACGCCAACGAGCTTTTCGCTACCGAAATCATGCTGCTGGCTTACTATGTCTCAGCTGTCAACATTGAGACCACTTACAATGCACTGCGCGAAGAAGCAGCACTCCGCAATGGTGAACCAGTACCGGAGTATGTGCCCTTCGCCAACATTGCGCTGGCTGACACCTTCCAGATACATGAGGAAGGGGACATCCCGGACCTGCATATTTTCCAGGAGAACAACGCCACCATCGAGCGGCAGAAAAATGCGCCAATCAACGTGGTGATTGGTAACCCGCCATATTCAGCCGGGCAGAAGTCCGCAAATGACTTGAACGCAAACCTGAAGTATCCGAGCTTGGACAAGCGCATTGCGGAGACATATGCAGCCAAGTCCACCGCACAATTGAAGAACTCTCTGTATGACTCGTACCTGCGAGCGTTCCGGTGGGCGACCGACCGCATCGGTGATCAAGGTGTAGTGGCGTTTGTTTCAAATGGCGGATGGATCGATGGCAACACAGGCGACGGTGTGCGGTTGTCCATGGCCGAAGATTTTACTGACTTGTACGTGTTCAACCTGCGTGGGAACCAGCGCACCGCAGGTGAACAGTCGCGTAAAGAAGGTGGAAAGGTTTTCGGTTCAGGTTCTCGAAATACAGTTGCTATCACTCTCGGTATTAAGGATCCTGCAAAATCAGATTTTCAATTGCACTACCGGGATATAGGGGACTACCTCACTGCGGAAGAGAAATTCAAGATAGTCGAGACCTCCACGATTGAGCGCATGGATTGGCAGCTAATCAACCCGAACAAGGAAGGAGACTGGTTAAACCAACGTTCGGAAGAGTTCCCAATATGGCCGGTGCTTAGCGAGAAAAAGGAAGGCACTGGGAAGATTTCATTCTTCAAGGCTAACAGCGGCGGAGTCGGAACTGCTCGTGACGCATGGGCGTATTCATTTAATAGGAGTAATTTACTCATTAATGTCCAATCCTCATTGGACTTTTTCAACAAAATTGTTGATACGAAGAGCCTTGATCCTAAAAGGATAAAGTGGTCATCCCGATATGACCAGCTGAAGAAGAGAGGAGAGCATCTCTGTTTCGACAGCAGAGCTTGTCGGGGAGGAATCTATAGGCCGTTTTGTCGGCAGCATCTGTATTTCTCGCCGGATTATAATGATCGCCGTGGTCAACTGCCATCAATGTTCCCAACCTCAGGGCATCAGAATATTGGTTTTGTTGTGATGGCTCCGCGAGACGCGGCAAGCTTTGCGGTGCTTGCAACTGAGCTTATGCCTGATCTTTCTTTCTTTACATATACCGGTCAGTTCTTTCCCCGCTTTACCTGGTCAGATATCGCGGCAGATGACGGTGCGCTGTTTGGTGAGAACAGCGTCGTAAAGCAAGGCGAAACCAGCGTCTACGGCGAGATTGGTGAGATTGTTGACGGCTATATGCGCGTAGATAACACCACCAACGAGGTCAAAAGGATTTACCGTGATGCACTGGGCGCGGACATTACAGGCGATGACATTTTCCACTTTGTCTACGGCAAGTTGCATGACCCTGTCTACCGCACGAAGTATGCGGCTGACTTGAAGAAAATGCTGCCGCATATTGAGACACCGTCGTCACGTGCGGAGTTTGACAAGTTTGCTGCTGCGGGCAAGGAGCTGATGGACCTGCATGTGGGTTATGAGTCTGTGGAGCCGTGGCCGTTGGATATCCAGGTTAAGGGTGATGAGTCTGACCGCGAGACGTGGCGTGTGCTCAAGATGAAGTGGGCTAAGCGCAAGGATCCGGAGACCGGCAAGAACGTCAATGACGTGACGAAGTTGATTTACAACAAGCACGTGACCATTGCTGGTATTCCGGCGGAAGCCGACGGGTATATGTTGGGTTCCCGTTCAGCGGTGGCATGGCTGATTGACCGTTATCAGGTCAAGAAGGACAAGGTATCCGGCATCGTTAACGACCCGAATGATTGGGCTGACGAGGTAGGGAACCCGCGTTACATCGTGGACCTTATTGGGCGTGTAGTGCGGGTCGCTATGGAGACCGTGCGGATTGTGGATGGGTTGGAGCCCGAGATTAGGGTGCAGCGCTCCGCCAAGTAGACGTTGAATCAGAGCCAAAAAGGTAATCTACGTTCCAGTCAGCATGAGACGTTTATAGTTTGTTTATGACAGTTGACAATACTCCGACGATTGACCAGTTCCGTCCAGTGGTACTGCGAGTACTATCCGACGGTCGAGAGCGCCGAATTAGGGAATTAGGCGACGATGTGGCTAAACACATGCGCTTGGCGCCTGAAGTCCTGGAAGAAACCGTTCCGTCTGGGCAGCCACGCTATAGAAATCGAATTGCATGGGCTTGTTCCTCATTTGCTCAGGCTGGCTTGGTGTTTCGACCTAAGCGCGGGCGATACGTGATTTCGGACAACGGACGCGAAGTTGATTCAAGGAACCTTGCGGAGTACTCCGAAAAGGACATGCTGGAGTGGCCTAAGTGGCGGCAGTATCAAGATGAGATTCGGGAGCGTAAGAGGTCCGGCAATGCAGCGGCTGATCTACCGGCATCCTCGGGTGAGCGTAGCGGAGGAACTTTAGCTGCATGGGGTGAGGTTCCGAGTAGTCCGGCAAAGTCGCCATTAGAGATGGTGGAAGATGCGCAAGCCGATTGGAACGCGAAGGTCTCCACCGATTTGCGGCAGCGCCTGCAGGACTCGACTCCGGAGTTCTTTGAACGTGCAGTTATTGAACTGCTGTGGGCGATGGGATACGGCGGTGTCCACGGCCAGAAACAGCATCTGGGACGGTCGAATGATGGCGGCGTCGATGGAGTAATTCGTGAAGATGCCCTGGGCCTTGGGAAGGTCTATGTACAGGCCAAACGTTATGCTGA
Organism: Corynebacterium sp. HMSC073B01; assembly: GCF_001838255.1. NCBI lineage: Bacteria > Bacillati > Actinomycetota > Actinomycetes > Mycobacteriales > Corynebacteriaceae > Corynebacterium > Corynebacterium sp. HMSC073B01. Next base: position 27,532 of record NZ_KV836153.1, read on the forward strand.
CTCGAATCCTGTTGCCAATTGGGAGATTAGGAACTTTATTGGCGCTCTAGATTCCCGAGGTGCGAATAAGGGGGTATTCATCACGACTTCTCGTTTTACTTCTGGCGCTGTAGAAGCCGCAGCGAACTATAGGCACGGAACAATCGTTCTGATTGATGGCGTGAAACTATCCGCGCTCATGCTCGACTATGGCGTCGCGGTCCAAAAAGCACACGAGATTACCCTTTACGAACTGGATGAAGACTTTTTCGAAGAGGATCAGTAGGGTATCTCACAGCCGGGTGTAACCTGTCAGCAGGCGTGTCACACAACTCATGCTGACTGAAGAGCAGCACGAGAGAATCTACCTGAGCAGCAAGAATGACGAACAGGCCGAGCGAGATTCGTTGGCTAATACCGTCTACTCGCTGTTTATTCCGCTACGAGAAGGCGAGACCGATATCGAGCCCGACATCCGGCCGGCGCGTTCGGAGCGGTTTGGCGTCGATGTCCTGCCGGGACACCCGGCTCTTTCCAACATCGAAGATGTCATGAGTGACGCATGGCAGTCATCGCTAGCCAAGAAAACTGGTGATTTTCGGCGAATCCACTGGGCCGGGCAGTTGGCTGTGGCTATGGAGGATGAGGATCGATACGACTACATCTTCTACGACGTGGGACCGTCGTTAGGCCCTTTCAATCGAACCGTACTCTTGGGCTGCGACGCCTTCGTTACTCCGACGTCAACCGACCTGTTTAGCTTCCATGTCTTTGGAAACCTCGCCAAGTGGTTCAACGACTGGGTGACTGAGTACAGCGAAATTTCCGAGGGGAATCTTGCCCAGTGGAGGAACTACTCGCCAGATATTGCGAAGAAAACTCGAAAGCTTCGGTTGCTCGGGCATGACGGGCGTGGGCTTCAGTACCTTGGCTACACAACGCTGGAATACGTGAAGAGGCGCTCGAACGGTAAAGAGCAGCTGGTCGGAGCCTTTGAACGATTCCGCGGCAAGTTTGACGACGAAGCAAAGCGGATCGGCGATAGCTTCGGGCATTCGTGTGACCAGTACCTGATTGGGCATGTGCCGCACATGTACTCCATGTCGGCGACCGCCCAGGACAGTCATTCACCAATTGCAGACCTGCAAGCAACCGATGGCGTGCGGGGAACTCAGCTGAACCAGCGCACTGGCTATGCAGAGAAAATTGATGAAGTCGCTGCGCTGGTTTTGGAACGGTTGGAGAGTTAGGTGCTGTTAGGACGCGCACCATTGATGCGGTTCCGGCCAATGAAGAGGATGCTGCACTGCTGAAGATCCAGGTGGGTGCGCCTTTGCTGCGAGTCCGGCGCCGTGCATTCACGCTGGACGGAACGCCGATTGAGGCCTCCGATAACCGCTACCTAGCAAGTAAGGCGAACTTCTCGGTGACGACGGCGCGGGGGCAACGCGTCACCGATCTCGCTGCATGCTGGGGAGGGCGTGCGGTAGGGGATTGTGGGATTTCTTTGGGGGCGGTGGTGGCTTTGAATTGAATTGGCGTAGCTGCCGCTGCGAGTGCTTTTCGGCGAAGGCGACAGCGGCTTCTTAATTCAACATCGCGCGGCACTCTTCCTCGGAATGGCCAGAGTTCAGGCAATCAGCCCAGTCGATTTGGCCTTGAACCCACGGGGATGGCTCGTTGTTCTGAGGCTCCGGGGCAGTGTTCGTGGAAGGACCGTCATAGAAATTGTTGGCGCAATACTGTGTCCAACCGGAGGTGCCGTCGGTAAACCAGGTGGTGCCCTGCTCGTAAAGACCCTGCGAGGATTTCGCGCAATGCGAAATTGTTTTGTTTATAGCTGTCGGCTCACCAGTAGGAGCGCCGGTGTAACCAGTGGCCCCGGGGCTTTCCGTTGTCTGGGTCGGGGGTGTCGACGGGTTAGAGGTCTTGGTGGTGGATTGTGCAGTCGATTCTGTGCTGCTTTCTGGGCTGGTGACAGTTTTTGTAACGGTAGTCGGCTCCGATGCTTTTTCCGGTTCTCCGTTGGAGCACGCCGAAAGGCACAGCGCTGGAATAGTCAGTGCGAGGGCAAAAATGTGTCGTTTGTGCATGTGAAATACCTTACTGTATGGGCAGGTAAAAAGGTGTTTTCACTGAGTTCTGCTATCAGTGGCGTGGTTTCCTCGCTGGAGGTGTAGGACCCTGCATCGCTCGCTGCCCGAAGTAATGATGGAACAGGTGTTTAATCTCACCGGCGATTTAGGTATCGGCAGTGATCCTGTGGCATTGCAACGAAAGTGCGGCCTGTTTTGGCCTATGAGCGATATCACTTTAAAAGCCTGCGAGCTGGAGGCGGATAGTATTATAGTTATATTTAGTTTACATTTTATTAACCCTATTTAGGGGCTTCGATTGGGCGCCTTTCAGAGTACGATTGCGATTCATAGCCTGTTTTTGCTCTTGCCCATGTCGTAGTTCTTATTGGAAGCGTTTTACTATTCACTGCTCTATGCAAGGAGTAATCATGGGCACTCATCGAGGAATCTCGAAGCTGGCACGGTCGGCCACAGCACTGGTAGCCGCAGCTGGTGTCGCTATGGCAGCGGCTCCGATCGCGACTGCTGACCCAACTTCGGCAACCGGTAATGATCAGGTTCTGTCCTGGACCGAAATGGGCGAGTGGGGCCCAAAGGCAAATGATTTCCCCACTGTCATGGTCAACCAGGGGATGACGGAAAACATCAGTCCAGAGGGCACAAACGTGCAGTGTGTTCCTGCTCCTGGTGAGAATCCGGTGGTCATGATCCACGGGATGAACTCGAACTCGTACCAAACCTATGCGCGCATGGCACCAGAGCTAAAGGCAATGGGGAAGTGTCTGTACGCATTTAACGTCGGCAAGCTGGGCCCTGACGAGTTTTCGGTGTTGGGCTCTATTCCAACCATGCGCAACATGACCCCGCTCGACACCGCTTTGGCTGAGCTGACTGCAAAAATTGACGCTCTCAAGGCTGAAACTGGTGCTACCGCCGTCGATATTGTTGGTCACTCTGCTGGTGGCACATTGGCTGCCGCTTACGCCAAGCAGGAGCAGGGCCGGGGTATAGGCACGGTTGTGTCCCTGGCGGGCGTCCTGCACGGCACATCGCTGCTCGGTATCTCCTATGGTTTGGAGCAGCTCGACCAGTTCGACAATGCTGGCAATAAGGCTGCGGGTTTCATTGTCAGTCCGAGCTTGGTGGATCTACTGCAGCATAGCGAGTTCATGGCCAAGATGAATGAACGCGGTCTGGAGCAGCCGGGTGTCAACTATGTTGCAATCTCTACCCAGGTTGATGAGGCCGTCACTCCAATGGCAGCAAGCCAGTGGCAGGCACCAACGTCCAACAACATTCTGCTGCAGGATGGTTGCTCGGCTGACCTGTCGGGCCACATCGGGCTGACTTTCTCGCCACGGGCAATTGCGCTGGTAGCTAATGCGCTGGGGCGCAATGTTGAGGTTCCATGTGTACCGGTAACCGCCGTTGTGGAAGGCGGCATCAATGACAATGTCAATGTTCGCCCAGAACACGTCAATGCCGTTTCTGATGGCATCACGGAAATCGACGGACGTATTGCTGAGGCTGCGGGATCGCGGTAGCGATAGTCGCAACCGCGACGGTAACCGGCGGTAGAACCGGACAAGAGGTAGGGCGCGTTGTCGGCAGCAGTCACTAGCTGTCGGAACGCGCCTTTTTCGCCATCAAATCCAGTGCAATGGCCGCCCCAATAATGGCTGCGCGTAGCTGTGGCGGCAAATCATCCTTGAGCTGCAGAACATAGCGCTCATTGCCGGTTAGCATATTTGTAAAACCCGACCACTTGCGGAATATCTGTGCAACTTCGATGTCATTGATCTTGAAGGTTGCGTCGTAATGCCAAACGTCGCCGTTGACCTCGCAATGGGCAAAACCGGGGATAGAAATCTCCAGTCGCCGCTTAAAGAACGCAAATTTCTGCTGAATAGTTGCCAATAGGCGCGATGAGTCTGCTCCGACCTGCTGCTTGCCCTCAGGGCTTGTTGCCTGCGGGTCGGGGTAATAGACCTCGTAGCTGTCAAGGGCGAAATCGGTCGGATCGGTAATAACGAATACCGGAGTGCCGTCTGGTTCGGACACTGTCAGACGACGAGAGCCCATAAACATGCGGCTCAACGTGCCGCCAGTAGTTTCAATCTTGCCGATGCAATTGCCCTCGGTATCCAGGATGTCGAAATCATCCGCCATGAAGTTTCGGATCTGCTGGATAACGATGCTGTTGTGCGAGAGCAGTCCCCGGTAACGCCCTTGTTGTGGCGGAAGCTGTTTAGGTGCGGGAGGTTGCTCAGGAGTGGAGGGCTGCTGCGCGGAAGGCTGCTGCTCGGAAACATCTTCCTGATCATTTTGTGGAATCTGATCCCACAGTGACTTTGGGTTATCCCAATACGAAGTCATGGCAACAGCCTTCCTTTGATGAGTCTTGGGGCAGGCGGGGGTTAGAAGTTCTCTACGAGCGCCTTGTTGAAAGCCTTAAGATCAGCCGGGGTACGGGAGGAAATCAGGTTGCCGTCAACGACAACTTCCTCGTCGACCCAGTTAGCGCCAGCGTTCACCAGGTCGGTCTTGACGCTGATGTAGGAGGTAATCGTGCGGCCCTTCAAGGCTTCCGCGTCGGTGAGAATCCAACCGCCGTGGCAAATCACGCCGATTGGCTTGTTAGCTGCGGCGAATCCCTTCACCAGGGCCACAGCATCCTTATCGATGCGGATCTGGTCAGCATTCACGGTGCCGCCCGGCAGAATCAGAGCATCGTAATCATCAGCAGAAACGCTGCTGGTGAGCTTATCGACGTCCACCTTCGTGCCATTCTTGCCCTCGATGGAGCCTTCTTCGGTGGAGATAACGTGCACGGTCGCACCGGCATCCTTTACGGCCTCAGCCGGGCTAGTCAGCTCGGAGTCCTCGAATCCGTCAGTGGCCAATACTGCAATGGTCTTATTCGTTAAATCAGTCATAGCCCCGAGGGTAATGACGTAATCGCGTTTATGCATCCAGGCGACCATGATTTTTGAAAGTCTTACCTAGTTGCGTAATTAATCTCCGCCATTGTGAAAAGTCGCTTGCGCTCGCGCCCGCGCAAGCGATATTCTGAAGTCCCGTGGTTACGAAATACATCATCGTTACAGGAGGCGTTGCCTCCTCCCTCGGCAAAGGCTTAACTGCGGCTTCGCTCGGCCGCCTGCTTACCTCGCGTGGTCTCAAAGTGACTATGCAAAAGCTCGATCCCTACCTCAATGTGGATCCGGGCACCATGAACCCCTTCCAGCACGGCGAGGTCTTCGTCACCGAAGACGGCGCGGAAACCGATCTGGACCTGGGGCATTACGAGCGCTTCCTCGACCGCAACCTCTCCGCCGGCGGCAACGTCACCACCGGCAAGGTCTATTCCTCGGTCATCGCCAAGGAGCGCCGCGGCGAATTCCTCGGCCAGACCGTCCAGGTCATCCCGCACATCACCGACGAGATCAAATCCCGCATCGTCGCTATGGGCAACGCGGACGCGAACGGCGACAAGCCCGACGTGGTCATCACCGAAATCGGCGGCACCGTCGGCGATATCGAATCGCAGCCCTTCCTGGAAGCCGCGCGGCAAGTGCGTCACGACGTCGGCCGCGAAAACGTCTTCTACCTACACGTGTCACTGGTTCCGTACCTCGGCCCCTCCAAGGAATTGAAGACCAAGCCCACGCAGCACTCGGTGGCCGAACTCCGCTCGATTGGCCTGGTTCCCGATGCCGTCGTTTTGCGATGCGACCGCGACGTTCCCGATTCCCTCAAAAACAAGATTGCGCTGATGTGCGACATCGACCGCGAGGGCGTGGTGTCCTGCCCGGATGCGCCGAGCATCTACGACATCCCGAAGGTCCTCTACGACGAGCACCTGGACACCTTCATCATTCGCCGCCTGAACTTGCCGTTCCGCGACATGGATTGGGCCGTGTGGGGCGACCTGCTTGAGCGCGTCCACAACCCGAAGGGTGAGGTCACGGTGGCGCTCGTCGGCAAGTATATTGACCTGCCGGATGCCTATCTGTCCGTCGCGGAAGCCGTGCGCGCAGCCGGTTTTGCTCACCGCGTGAAGGCGAACATCCGCTGGGTTGCCTCCGACGACTGCGAAACCCCCGAGGGGCTGAAAGAAAACATGGCCGGCGTTGACGCGATCGTCATCCCCGGCGGCTTCGGCGGGCGCGGAATCGAAGGCAAGATCGCTACCATCCGATATGCCAAGGAAACCGGCACGCCACTTTTGGGAATCTGCCTGGGTATGCAGTGTGTTGTCATCGAGGCGGCGCGTACTGCGGGTGTTGAGGGCGCGTCCTCGACCGAGTTCGATGAGAATGCGGCCGAGCCGGTCATCGCCACGATGGAGGAACAGCTGCAGGCCGTCTCCGGTGAGGCTGACCTGGGTGGATCCATGCGCCTGGGTTCCTACCCGGCAAAGCTCGCCGAAGATTCCGTCGTCGCTCGCCTCTACGGCACCACCGATGTCGCCGAGCGCCACCGCCACCGCTACGAGGTCAACAACGCCTACCGCAACCAGCTGTCAGAAGCCGGACTGGTCATCTCGGGCACCTCGCCGGACGGCAAGCTCGTCGAATTCGTCGAGTACCCCACGGACGTGCACCCATACCTCGTGGCCACGCAGGCACACCCGGAGCTGAAGTCACGCCCCACCAACGCCCATCCGCTTTTCGACGGACTCATCAACGCAGCCCTCAAGCGCGCTTAGCTTAGTGCCACAAGGGCGAATCCGCCCTACCTATTAGAGTGAAACTCATGGCGCACGAATTTGACGTTGTTGATTCCGAGATTGTTCTCGAGGCACCTATCATCGCGGTCCGCCGCGACCAGGTGCGAATGCCAGGCGGGAATGTGTCCGCCCGCGAAATCGTGGAGCATTTCGGTGCTGTCGCTATCGTTGCCACAGATGAGGATAACCGCCTTTACCTGCTGAATCAGTGGCGGCAGGCGGCGGGGCAGCGCTTGGTGGAGTTGCCGGCCGGGCTTCTCGATGTCGCGGACGAGGACCCGCTGGAGGCCGCCAAACGCGAGCTGGTCGAGGAAGCCGGACTGGAGGCCGGGTCCTGGTCCCTGCTTACCGATATGTTCAGCTCGCCCGGCTTCGCAGAGGAAGCGGTCCGGATCTATCTGGCCCAGGGTCTCCGTGCCGTCGATAAGCCGGAAGCCCACGATGAGGAAGCGGACATGACTGCGTCGTGGATTCCGGCCGAGGATGCGGTGGCGATGGCGCTGCGCGGAGAGATCCTCAACGGCATCGCGCTGTCCGGCATTCTGCTGGCGGCGGAGGTGCTGCTGAGGGGTGCCACGCCACGCTCGGTCGCGGAGCCGTTCGATATTCGACCGACGACTCTGGCTCAGCGTCGAACAGAGCAGCTCGGCGCCGGCGCGGACCTGAAACGTATCCGATGAGTTCGATCGATCCGCTTGTCGACGCCTTCGTCACCTACCTCGCGGTGGAAAAGGGCTTGTCGGCGAATACGCTCGCCAGTTATAAGCGCGACTTGGAGAAGTACCGCACCTATCTGCGGGAGATTGGGCGTACGCGATTGGCGCAGGTCACCGAGCAGGATGTGTCAGAGTTCCTGGCGTATCTGGCGCGGGGAGATAAGTCGGCGGGAAGGCCAGCGCTGGCCCCGACCTCGGTGACGCGGTCGCTGTCGGCCGTGCGGAGCTTCCACAAGTTCGCGGTGTGTGAGGGCGCGTTGGATGTGGATGTCGCCAAGCGGGTGGCGCCGCCGAAGCAGCCCTCGCGGTATCCGAAGGCGCTCAGCATTGATGAGGTCACTCGGCTTATCGAGTCCATCCCCGACGATGAGACCGCCGACGTGACGGATTTGCGAAACCGCGCGCTGGTGGAGTTTTTGTACTCGACCGGTGCGCGCGTTTCCGAGGTCACCGGCCTGGATATCGATGACGTGGATCGCGAAACCAACCTCGTGTTGCTGCGCGGTAAGGGCGGCAAGGAGCGCATCGTGCCCGTGGGATCGCCGGCCATGGCGGCGCTGGATGCGTGGCTGACACGCGGGCGGCCGAGCTGGGTGCGGGCGAACTCCGGGCCGGCGCTGTTTATTAACTCGCTGGGGCGCAGGCTGTCTCGGCAGTCGGCGGGAAATACGCTGGCGGAGCTAGGCGAGCGCGCCGGGCTGAGCGTGAAAATCTCCCCGCACACCCTGCGCCACAGTTTCGGCACACACCTCATTGAGGGCGGTGCCGATGTGCGCGTGGTCCAAGAGCTGCTGGGGCACGCCTCGGTGACGACGACCCAGATCTACACCATGATTACCGCGGAGAATATGCGACGAGTCTGGGCGGGGGCTCACCCACGGGCTGAATACTCGCGGTAATATGTGGCGGTAATATATCGCGCAGTAGAATTGATGAGAAATCTTCAAGGAAGAGGGATTGACTGTGGCTGAAGAAGGGTTGTTTGAGGCCGATCGAGTTGAACTCGGTCTCACCGGTCGTCCGGCACGTGAGCTGCCGGAACCCGCACCCCTGAACAGTCACGGCCCCGCAGTCATCCTGGCAATGTGTAACCAGAAGGGCGGCGTGGGGAAGACCACCTCGACCATCAACCTGGGCGCGGCACTGGCAGAGTTCGGTCGTAAAGTCCTGCTCGTTGACTTAGACCCACAAGGCGCACTATCCGCCGGTCTTGGTGTCCCGCATGAGGAGCTCGACCTGACCGTCTACAACCTCATCGTCGATGACACCACCGACGTTCGCGATGCCATCCACCACACCAAGGTCTCCGGCCTGGACCTCGTTCCGGCCAATATCGACCTGTCGGCGGCGGAAATCCAGCTTGTCAACGAAGTCGGCCGCGAGCAGGCCCTCGGACGCGCGCTGCGCCCAGTGATGAATGACTACGACTTCATCATCATTGACTGCCAGCCGTCGCTAGGCCTGCTGACCGTCAATGCGCTGACCATCTCCGAGGGCGTCATTATCCCAATGGTGGCGGAGTACTTCTCCCTGCGCGGTCTGGCACTGCTCACCGACACGGTGGCCAAGGTCCGCGACCGCCTGAACTTCAACCTGGAAGTCTCCGGCATCCTGGTCACCATGTTCGACCGCCGCACGCGCCACGCCAAGGAAGTCATGGAACGCCTCATCGAGGTCTTCGGTGACAAGGTCTTCGACACGGTCATCACTCGTACCGTCCGCTTCCCGGAAACCTCCGTCGCCGGCGAGCCCATCACCACCTGGGCACCGAACACCCCAGCTGCGGCGCAGTACCGCAACCTGGCCCGCGAGGTCATCGAACGCAAAGGCCGCAAATAATAGGTGACTTCCCCGGATAGTTACACTCCCGAACCGTCGTCAAGCGAGGGCGTGCAGGAAGAGATCACCGGCTTCCGCGTCGCGCTCGCGAACTTCAACGGGCCCTTCGACCTGCTGCTCCAGCTGATCAGCAGCAAAAAGATGGACGTCACCGAAGTCGCGCTGGCGGCGGTCACCGACGAGTTCATCGCGTACACGCGCAGCCTCGACGCAGTCAGCGACCTCGACGAAATCACCGAATTCCTCGTCGTGGCAGCGACGCTGCTCGACCTCAAAACCGCACGGCTTCTGCCGCGTGGCGACGTCGACAGCGAAGAAGACCTCGAACTGCTAGAAGCGCGCGACCTGCTGTTCGCCCGACTGCTGCAATACCAGGCGTATGGCAAGGTAGCCGACCAGTTCGAGGAGTGGCAGAAGACCGCGCCGCGGCGCTATCCGCGAGCTGTGGGGCCGGACAAGCAGTTCGAGGAGCTGCTGCCGCCCGTGCGCCTGGGCATGACGCTCGGGGAGTTCGCCGAGTTTGCGGCCGTCGTGATGCGGCCGAAGCCGCCGGAGGAAGTCGGCGTCGGGCACATCCACGGTGTGCCCGTGTCCGTGCCGGAGCAGGCGGGCAAAATTCTGGACTCGCTGCGGCTGGCCGGCGAGGGGACCTGGTTGACGTTTACGCAGCTGACCTCGGAGTGCCGCGTGTCCATGGAGGTTGTCGGGCGGTTCCTGGCGCTGCTGGAGCTCTACCGAGCCAAGGCGATCGGTGTGGAGCAGGAGGAGGCGCTGGAGGAAATCCACGTGGCCTGGACCGGACTGGACGTGGACCCGGCCGTCGTGGCGGCGGCGAACTGGGAGTAGGTGGCTGGGCTGCGTTGGGGCTGGCTGTTGGGGCTGGGCTTGGTCGGGCTGGTGCTAACAGCTGATTAGCGCCCGGCCAATTAGCGCCCGGCGCGGGAGGTTGCGTAATCTGACGCGCATGAGCGAAACCAGTTCCGCACCATCCGAGCAGGCCGTGGAGCCCGCGTCTGCTTCTTCGGCGCAGTTGCCGCCCATTGACCCGTTGCGAGCAGGCGTTGAGTCGATTCTGCTGGTAGTCGATACGCCGGTGGCGGCGGAGGATATGGCGCGGGCGCTGGATGTTTCCGCAAGTGATGTCCGTGACGTGCTTCGCGAGATCGAGTACGAATACCGTGCACGTCGCAGCGGCATTGAGCTGCGTGAAACGGATGAGGGCTGGCGCTTCTACACAGCTCCCGCGCATGCCAGCGCGATCGAGCGATTCTTGCTGGATGGCTCGCAGTCGAAGCTCTCACGTGCAGCTATGGAGACGCTGGCAGTAGTGGCTTACCGACAGCCGGCCACGCGTGCGCAGGTCTCCGGTGTGCGTGGTGTCAATGTTGATGGCGTGATGCGCACGCTGGTCGCGCGCGGTCTGATTGCGGAGTCCGGAGAGGACCCGGCAACCGGTGCGCATTTGTACGTTACGACGACGCTGTTCCTGGAGCTTTTGGGGATTGATTCGCTGGACCAGCTGCCTGATTTGGCTCCGCTGCTGCCTGAGGTCGACTTGATCGACGAGCCGTTGGACTAGGTGGGGTTCTGGGGCGGTTGGACAGGGGGGGGGCTAGCTGGGCCGCGGGCTGCGGGGCTCGCTCCATCGGCTAACCCACTTCACGACACGCGTGTCACCTCATGCCACCTCCACAGCTGCCACGAGGTGACATGGGTGTCGTGAAGTCGCATTTCGGGCTGGGTTTGCTGCTCGCCTCAGCTCACTGCGAGCCTTTGTACCCACCACACCCACCACACACCCACCACACGCCCTGTGGATAACTCCCGAAAACTGCAAACTATCCACAGTCGACGCCAAATTGACGCCTTCTGAGCCTCCGTGTGAGCCCAAAAATGAGAACGTAGCACTCACCAACACTCGCAAACACTCACAAACACACAAACCCACAAACACTCACACCCCGCCACCCACCCACCAGCAGTTGCCTGGACCTCAGGAGCGCAATCCGATGCCGCAGTGGAACTACGACGCCGACGACATCATCCGTACCGGCCAGCAGCGCGAATGCGCCCGCCCCAGCACATTCGCAATTTCCCGAATCGGCCAGCACTCCGACCGAGATCTCCTCCGGCGGGCCAAAAGCGGCAGCCTCCTGTGGCTCGCACACGGCGCGTACGTGCCTGTCGACAGGTGGCTCACCCTAAACAGCACCGAACGCTACGTCCTGGAAATCAAAGCGCTCGTCCATCGCGACACCGCCACCGTAGTCACCCGCGATGCCGCCGCTGCTCTCCACGGTTTACCTCTGCTCACACACAACACTCCCATCGCGATAGCCAACTCCGGCCGCACGCGCGGGCAATCGCGAAGCACGCCGAATGGCCCGTACCAGCCGCACAAACGCCTCATCCGCGTCTCCGGCCGGATTCTCCCCGAGGACATCGTAGAAATCGATGGCCGCCTCGTCACCGATGTCCCAAAGTCCGTCATCGACGTCTGCCGTTCCCGCACCCCGCACAATGCACTAGTGCTTGCCGACGCCGCCCTCCAGCGCCACACCGACACCGAGGAACTGTTGGCCACGTTGGATGCATATCCGCGTGCTCCGGGAAATGCACAGGCCAGGAGGTTGTTGCGGCAGGCGACAGCGTCGTCGGAAAGCATCGGCGAGTCGCTCACTAAAGAAGCAATCGTCCAGGCGGGGCTAGCTTCTGTCAACGATTCTCGGGCTCCGTTGCTTCAGCAGGTTTCCTTTCGGGATGATCGTGGGTTCATCGCACGCGTGGACTTCTACCTGCCCGAACTTGGGCTGATCGTCGAGTTCGATGGCCGTATGAAATACACCGACGGCGGGGTCGCGGACACGCAGGTGGCAATCGCAAAGGAGCTGGAGCGCGAGAAGCGCCTGAAGAATCTCGGACTGAATGTTATCCGAATCGTCTGGTCACAGCTTTTCGACGGCACCGCCGTAGCCACCTTGCGGCAAGCGGCCGCAGAAATCCGACGTCACCTGGCAAATGGTGGCAGTTGCTATCGCGGAAACTACGCCTTCGCGCGGCAGCCCATCACAATCACAGGTAAGGCGGCCGAGTTGGCCATGCGTCGCCGACGAGTGTGGAGCCAGGCGGGGCGGCTGTACTAGCTGGCTGGCTCATCGGGCTTAGCCCCGCTGCCGCAGCCGCTGCCGGTGCCCGCTGCCCGCTGCCGCTGCCGCCCCCCCCAAACTCCATCCCAAAACTCCACTTCACGACACGGGTGTCACCTCATGCCACCTCCACAGCTGCCACGAGGTGACATGGGTGTCGTGAAGTCGCTGAGAGTCTATGTAGCCATCGCCGGAGGTGCTACCACCAACCCCGAACGGTGTTCAAGTCTGGCGTTGTACAGGTATTATGCTTGAGTATCATGACAGCCTCGGAAACCACCCAACCACTCGTACCGTCACCTGCACCAGCATCCGCGAAGTCGCCTACACCGCAGCCAACGCAAGCATCCGCCGCCGACCTCGCAGCCTTCGATGCCGACCACATCTGGCACCCGTACGGCCCCATCCCGTCACCGGTCGCGCCCAAGCTGGTCGAGTCCGCCGAAGGCGTCAACCTCCACCTCGCCGACGGCCGCACCCTCATCGATGGCATGAGCAGCTGGTGGGCCGCCTGCCACGGGCACTCGCACCCGAAGCTGGTCGCAGCTGCGAAGAAGCAGGCCACCACGATGTCGCACGTCATGTTCGGCGGACTCACACACCGCCCGGCCATTGAGCTGGCGGAAAAGCTCCTAAAGCTCGCGGGCCCCGGCTTCGATGCCATCTTCTACTCGGACTCTGGCTCGGTTTCCGTCGAGGTTGCTATCAAAATGGCACTGCAGTACCAGCAGGCCAAGGGGCATCCCGAGCGCACCCGCCTTGCCACCTGGCGCGGCGGCTATCACGGCGACACTCGCGCGCCCATGACCGTCTGCGACCCTGAGGGCGGCATGCATTCGCTGTGGACGGGCCAGTGGACTCCGCAGGTCTTCGCCGACAAACCACCCGCCCGCGGCGCAACCGAAGAGGAACGCGCACGCTATCTCGCGCACTTCGATTCGCTTATCGACGACTCCGTCGCCGGCCTCATCGTGGAACCAGTAGTCCAAGGAGCTGGTGGCATGCGGTTCCATGATCATGAGCTGCTTGTGGGGCTCCGGAAGCTGTGTGACAAGCACGGCATTCTCCTCATCGCGGATGAGATTGCCACCGCCTTCGGCCGTGCTGGGGACCTGTTCACGACGCAGGCGGCCGGGATTGTGCCGGATATTATGTGTGTCGGCAAAGCGCTGACCGGCGGCTTTATGAGCTTCGCAGCCACTCTCACCACCGCCGATGTGGCTCGTACTATTTCCAGTGGTGCAGGCGGAGGCATCATGCACGGCCCGACCTTTATGGGCAACCCCTTGGCCTGTGCGGTGGCCTGCGCGCAGCTCGACCTGATTGCAGAAGGGCAGTGGCGTGAGGATGTCCCGCGCATCGAGTCCCGACTCCGCGAACAGCTGCAGCCCCTAGCCAGCAGCGATGCCGTGGCTGATGTGCGTGTCCTTGGCGCAATCGGTGTCGTGGAGATGCAGCGTCCAGTGGACATGGGCTTGACCACCGCGGCGGCTGTCGATGCCGGGGTGTGGCTGCGTCCATTCGGCAAGCTGGTCTACACCATGCCGCCGTATATCAGCACCAATGACGAGGTCGACCGTATCTGCGAGGCCATCGCCGCCATAGTCGCCGCAGAGGAAAAACGTAGGTAGCGCAGCGAAGCAGCACAACAAGTAGCGCAATCAGCACGACGACCAACCGCGCAGCGAAGCAACACAACAGCGTCACAGCCCCCCCCCACACCACCACAGCCAAAAGGAGCACTAACCACCATGAGCATCGTCCTTGTCACCGGCACCGGTACCGATATTGGAAAGACCATCGGCACGGCAGCCCTGGCGGCGGCACTACGCGAAGAGGGCAGGCAGGTGCACGTCGTCAAGCCGATTCAGACCGGTTTCCCGGGCCCAAATGGCGGCGATTTGGACACTGTCGCGGAGCTGACGGGGATCGACAACCTGCATGGCTTCGTGCGTTACCCCGAGCCGATGGCGCCGGTGGCGGCGGCGCAGCGCGCGGGAATGCGCCTGCCGAACGCCACGGAGATCGCTGAAAAGATCAAGCTTATCGACGGGCCGAACCGCGTTGTCCTCGTGGAGGGCGCGGGCGGCTTGCTGGTGCGGCTCGGCGAGGACTGGGCGCTGCCGGAGCTGGCGGCGTTGTTGCCGGGTAGTCAGATGGTGGTCGTGACGCGGTTGGACCTGGGTTGCCTGAACGAGGCGGAGCTCACCGTCGAGGTGGCGCGGGGCCGTGGGGTCAATGTCACGGCGCTGGTGGGCGGTTCGCTGCCGTCGGAGGTCGACCCGATCATTGAGACGAACCTGGAGGAACTGCCGCGCATCACCGGGGTGCCGCTGCTGGGGTCGGTGCAGGCCGGAGCGGGCGCGCTGGACCGGCAGGAGTTTGTGGCGAAAGCTACGCAGTGGCTGCCGGGCGTGCGAGAGTGGGCCGCAGCGCTGTAAAAGGCGCTGTAAAAGACGTTGTAGGTGGAGGCCGCGCGGGACGTCGTTAAGCTGGCGTTTTGCGAAAAACGTGCTAAGGTGGCTAGACGACAAGGCGCGAGGCTTTCTCTGTAATTCTCTTTATTAACCTGCTTCCACCGGCCAATTTTGGGCCCACGGGGGAGAGAACAGCGTCGCCTGGCGCTGACGTTCTAACAAACAGAACATTCTCCAACGCTTGAAAAGGATGTAGGTCAAGTGGCTAAACCCGCTCGCCGAGAAGGCACACCGGCACACAAGAACCGTAAGAATCAATCCAACCGCGGCTCCACTAACGCCCAGCGCAACCGCAGCCGTCGCGACAGCGGCGCGAAGATGGAGACCTCCAACGTCCACGCGAAGGACATCTACGTATCCAACGCTCGCCCGGCGCGCCACCAGCATGTGGACGACAACCGCCGCGGCTCGGGCAAGCGCGTGCACAGCGAAGCAGGCGAGGGCGTGCGCCTGCAGAAGGTATTGGCACAGGCAGGCGTGGCGTCGCGTCGTATGGCGGAAAAGCTTATCGACGAAGGCCGCGTCGAGGTCGACGGCAAGATTGTGACGCGGCAGGGCGTGCGGGTGGACCCGAACACGTCTGTGATTCGCGTTGATGGTTCCCGCGTCATCGTCAATGAGGACATGCAGTACTTCGTCCTGAACAAGCCGCGTGGCGTGCAGTCCACCATGCACGATGACATGGGCCGCCCGTGCGTGGGCGACATCATCGGTGAGAAGATCAGCGCTGGTCAGCGACTCTTCCACGTTGGCCGCCTGGATGCGCCCACCGAGGGCCTGCTGCTGCTCACCAACGATGGTGAGCTGGCCAACCGTCTGATGCACCCGAGCTACGAGGTCACCAAGACCTACATGGCCACCGTTGTCGGCGAGGTCGATGCCAAGGTCATGCGCGAGCTGGAAAAGGGCATTGAGCTCGATGACGGCATCGCCAAGGCCGATATGGCGCAGATCATCGACGTTTGGCAGGGACGCTCTATCGTCCGCATCGAGCTGCACGAGGGTCGCAAGCACATCGTCCGCCGGATGCTCAAGACTGCGGGCTTCCCGGTCGAGCGCCTGGTGCGCACTAAGATTCACACTGTCCAGCTGGGCGAGCAGACCCCGGGCGCTCTCCGCGCACTCAACCGCGCTGAGCTGACCTCCCTCTACAACGCGGTGGGGCTGTAAATGGCACTAGTGAAGAAGAACGAAGAAAACCAAGGAGCTGAAGGAGCCCACATGAGCGAGCAGAACACTGACGACATGCTGTTGGTTGCCATCGACGGCCCTTCCGGCACTGGCAAGTCGACTGTCTCCCGGATGGTCGCAACCGAGCTGGGTGCAAAGTACCTGGACACCGGCGCTATGTACCGCGTGGCAACCCTGTGGGTGCTGCGACAGGGCATCGACCCGACTGATGAGGAAGCCGTGGCTAAGGCGACGGCCGCCCTGCCGCTGGAAGTCTCCGATGACCCGAACTCCACCGCCGTCCTCCTCGACGGCGAGGATGTTTCCGGCGAGATTCGCGGCCCGGAGGTCACCCGCAATGTGTCGGCGGTCTCCGCGATTCCGGCCGTGCGCACCAACCTGGTCGCACTCCAGCGTTCGCTGGCCGCATCGGCTGTGCGCTGTGTGGTGGAAGGCCGCGACATCGGCACGGTCGTGCTCCCGGACGTTCCGGCGAAGATTTTCATGACCGCGTCCGCAGAGGTCCGCGCTCGCCGCCGCTACGACCAGGACATCGCTGCTGGTCGTGAGGCCGACTTCGACACCGTGCTTGCCGACGTCATCCGCCGCGACGAACTCGACAGCAACCGTGCGACCTCTCCGCTGAAGCCAGCCGAGGACGCGTTCATTCTGGACACCTCTGAGATGGACATTGAAGAGGTCGTGGAAAACGTCCTCGATGTCGTTGAGGCCGGCTACCCGGGGTCCACCATGGACTGGGACGATGTCGACAACGAGGAGTTCGAGGAATCTTACGAGGGCTCTTACGACGACTCCGAGGACGACACCGCCGGACACCTGGTCGCAAACGTGGAGAGCGAAAACGCGCCGGGCACCGCAGGCAGCCACACCAGTGCAGACGAGTTCATCGACCGCACGATTGCCGACCACGAGACGATCATCTCCGAAGCCATCGAGCGCGCCGAAACCGGCCAGATCGATGACGATGCCGACTGGGAAGAACTGGAAAACGCCTTCGCAGCGCTTGGCGTGAGCGACGAGGAGGAAGAAGCTCTTCCGACCGTGGCCATTGTGGGACGACCGAATGTTGGTAAGTCCACCATGGTTAACAGGTTCATTGGCCGTCGTGAAGCAGTTGTCGAAGACTTCCCGGGCGTGACCCGCGACCGCATCTCCTACCTGGGTGAATGGGGCGGACGTCGCTTCTGGGTGCAGGACACCGGCGGCTGGGACCCGGACGCCAAGGGTATGCATGCGGCGATTGCTCGTCAGGCGGAGACCGCCATGGAGACCGCCGATGTGATTGTTATGGTCGTCGACACCACCGTCGGCATCACCGCCACGGAAGAGGTCATGGCCCGCCGCCTGCAGCGCGCGGAGCAGCCGGTTATTCTCGCTGCCAACAAGTTTGAGTCGGATTCGCAGCTTGGCGACGTCGCGGAGTTCTGGGCCCTCGGGCTCGGCGAGCCGCACCCAACCTCGGCCCTCCACGGTCGTGGCAATGCCGACGTGATGGACGAAGTGGTGTCCTCCTTCCCGGAGGTGCCGCGTGCGAAGTCGCTGCCGACCGGGCCGCGTCGCGTGGCGCTGGTGGGCAAGCCGAATGTGGGCAAGTCTTCGCTGCTGAACAAGCTCTCCGGTGAAGATCGCGCAGTGGTCAGCGACGTGGCCGGTACCACGGTTGACCCGGTGGACTCGCTGGTGCAGATGGACGAGGCGCTGTGGCGTTTTGTGGATACCGCTGGTATCCGCAAGAAGACCAAGACCGCCAAGGGCCACGAGTTCTACGCCTCGCTGCGTACCCGTTCGACGATTGACAACGCCGAGGTCGTGATTTTCCTGGTCGATGCCTCCGAGCAGATTACCGAGCAGGACCAGCGCGTGCTGCGCATGATTCTCGACTCCGGTCGGGCACTTGTGGTCGCCTACAACAAGTGGGACCTCATGGATGAGGACCGTCGCGATTTGCTCGAGCGCGAAATTGAAGAGCAGCTCGCACACGTGCCGTGGGCTCGTCGGGTGAACATCTCCGCCAAGACTGGTCGCGCTGTGCAGAAGCTGGAGCCGGCCATGCTGGAGGCCGTGGAGTCGTGGGATAAGCGTATCTCCACTGGTCGCCTGAACACATGGTTGCGTGCGATTATGCAGCAGAACCCGCCACCGCTGCGTGGTGGCCGCCAGCCGCGCGTGTTGTTTGCCACCCAGGCATCCTCGCGCCCGCCGGTGATTGTGCTGTTTACAACTGGCTTCCTGGAGCACGGCTACCGTCGCTTCCTGGAGCGCAAGCTGCGTGAAGAATTTGGTTTCGAGGGCTCACCGGTGCGCATCGCGGTGCGTGTCCGCGAGAAGAAAAAGCGCCGCTAGGAAGCTCCGCCAGTTGCGCGTGGCGAGCTGAGAAAAGCCCAAAATGTGATTTAGGCAATTGCATTTTGGGCTTTTCGTTGGCATTTTAGAGTTTCAGTAAATTAGCGATAAGGAGAACTGACAATGGTCAGGCGCGGCAACAACCGTGACGGCTTTCAGCACGATGGCCGAGACAACAGCTACGGACGCGATTCCTCAAGCTCATACGGCGATGACTCCGCAACTCGCTACATTCCGCGGGACGAGGGATACCGCGGATACAACCCGGATGCCGACTTCGCGGGCGAGCAGCCGACCGAATACTTCGGCGGCGACTCCTCTGAGACGCAGTTCTTACAGCGCGGCGATGAAACACGTTTTGAGAACTCGCGAGGTGCCGGACCGCAAGGCGGTGGCGCAGGCGCTGGCGCGCAGGGGAGCGGACAGTACTGGGCTCCGCTTTCTGAAGAAGAACGCGGCTATGGTCAGGCGGGCCAGCAGGCAGGCGCAACCCAGCAGTACGCCGCAGGTGACGCAGGCGGTTACGGTGACATGAACAACGGCAACAACCGCGGTAATAACCGTGGCAACAGTGGCAATGATGACTCCAAGAAGGGGTGGGGTAAGCCTGTCGCCATTGTGGCCATCGCCGCCATGGTGGCCGTAGTCGCGCTGGTAGCCCTGGTTTTGTCCTTCACTTCCGGAACCGAGGACAATAAGGACAATACGGCGGCGCCGACGCAGGAGACGTCGTCAAGCCCGACGCCGACGACAACCTCGCCGGAAGAAACCACGACAAGCCCAACCGATCGCTTGGACCCATCGGGCACGATTAACGACACCCGTGAGCGCCTTGAGCAGGAGCTCGACCAACTTCGCGAGTCGCCGCCAGCTATCCCTGGCCCCGGTGAGCGCAGCAGCGGTTGGGGCACCATCCCGCAGGGCGTGGTGGGCAAGAGCCCGGCATCGGTCGAGGTGGAATTGCGTACCAACGGCTACCAGAATGTGACTGTCGTCGACGCCGAGGGCAATCCGACCAACTCTGTGGCCGCGATCATGGGTAAGGTTGCCTCGATCGATCCGCCGGAGGGACAGATGGCGGAGACATCCACGCCTGTGACCATCTACCTGCAGTAATGCGGTGGCCAGGGAAGGTGCCAGGGGCGATTTTCGCCTTCAAACTCCAATGATGTAACCTATAGCTCGTTGCACTTTCGTGCACGCGGGCTGTAGCGCAGTTTGGTAGCGCACCTCACTGGGGGTGAGGGGGTCGTCGGTTCAAATCCGGTCAGCCCGACAAAAATAGCCGCCGTCTTCTGGAAGATTCCGGGAGGCGGCGGCTTTTGTTTACGGCTATTGCTTGCGGTTTTGTCTGCCGTCTAGCGCACAAGCGCACTAGCGCACGACAATACCGTCGGAGTCAGCGTAGAGCGTCTCGCCCGGAACGAAGTCAATGCCGCCGAAGGAGACAACGACGTCGCGCTCGCCCTCGCCGGTCTTGGTGGACTTGCGCGGGTTGGTGCCAAGCGCCTTGCAGCCGAAGTCCATCTCGCCAATCAGCTTGGAGTCGCGAATCGCGCCGTTGACGACCACACCAGCCCAGCCATTGTCCTTGCCGAGCCCCGCAATAACGTCACCGACCAGCGCCGTGTGCACAGAAGCGTCACCGTCGATGACGAGGACACCGCCTTCAGACGGTTCGGAGAGGACCTTCTTCAGCAGCGCGTTGTCCTGGAAGCACTTGACCGTGGAAATCTTGCCGCAGAACTCCACGCGACCGCCGAGGTTACGCATCTGAGTATCGCAGGAACGCACGTCCGGGCCGATCTCGTCAACCAGGTCAGCGGTGGGGATGAATTCGATTGCCATAGGGGATTCAAGTCCTTCCGAAAATTGCTCGCATCAAGTGTTAAACCCATTGTTTCAAACTCAAGATGTGACTAAAGACATATGGTGCAAATTCGCTGGCAGCGATTGACACTCCGAAGGCCGGCCCAGATTGATTACTCTGGTGAGTCAGAACGCGCCGACAACCACACGCGCGCAGGAAGGGTAGAAGATGGCTGGGTTTAATTGGTTTTGGAAGGCTCTTAGCGGCAAGCAAGGGCGCAACCAAAAACGCAGCGTAGGGCTGGTGGCACGCGCCGCTGAGCTCGAGCCGCAGGTACAGGCGCTTTCCGACGCCGACCTCGCCGACTTCACCCGCCAACACGCCACCGACGCACCGGAGCTTTTAGCCGCGCTCCGCGAAGTCTCCCAGCGCACCCTGTCCATGCGTCCCTTCGATGTGCAGCTGCAAGGCGCACTGGCGCTCATGGAGGGAGACGTCGTCCAGATGGCCACCGGTGAGGGCAAGACCCTCTCCGGCGCCCTGGCTGCAGCAGGGTTCGCGCTGCGTGGCCACCGCGTGCATTCCGTGACCGTCAACGACTACCTCGCAGGCCGCGACGCGCAGTGGATGCAACCGCTGTTCGGGTTCCTAGGGCTCTCGGTGGCGGCTATTTCGCCGCAGGAGGGACCGGGGGAGCGTCGTAAAGCATATGCGGCAGACATCGTCTACGCCGCCGTCAACGAACTCGGCTTCGACGTTCTGCGCGACCGCTGCGCGCCGGCCATCGAAGACCGCGTGCAGTCGCCCGCTGACGTCGCCATCATCGACGAAGCCGACTCCGTGTTGGTCGATGAAGCGCTAGTCCCGCTCGTGCTTGCCGGCAATGAGCCGGGCACCGCACCGACCGGACAGATCACCGACGTGGTGCGTCGCCTGCAGCTCGGCGACGACTACACCGTCGACGAAGGCCGCCGCAACGTCTTCCTCACCGATACCGGCGCCGCACGCGTCGAACGCCTGCTTGGCATCGGCTCGCTGTACGACGCCGAACATGTCGGCACCACCCTGGTTCAGGTCAACGTTGCACTGCACGCTCACGAGTTGCTGCAGCGCGATGTCGACTACATCGTGCGCGATGGCAAGGTACAGCTCATCGACGCCTCGAAGGGACGCGTGGCGGAACTGCAGCGGTGGCCGGACGGTCTGCAAGCGGCGGTAGAGGCCAAGGAGGGCCTGCAGGTCTCTGAGGGCGGCCGAATCCTCGACTCCATGACCATCCAGCAACTCGTCGGCCGCTACGACATCACCTGCGGTATGACCGGCACCGCCACCTCCGCGGGAGACCAGTTCCGCGAGTTTTACGGACTCCACGTCTCCGTCATCGAACCCAACGTCCCATGCATTCGTGACGACGAGCCCGACCGCATCTACGCCACCACCGACGACGCGTTCGCCGCGCTTGTCGACGAGGTCGTGGAACTCAACGGCACTGGTCGACCAATACTCGTAGGCACCCGTGACGTGGCGGAATCGGAACGACTAGCCGATGCGCTGGTCCTGCGCGGCATCGAATCCTCGGTGCTGAACGCGAAAAATGACGAGCTGGAGGCCCAGGTCATCGCCAATGCTGGCGATATTGGCCGTGTCACGGTGTCCACTCAGATGGCCGGGCGAGGAACCGACATCCGTCTCGGCGGGGCAGATGAATCCAACCGCGATGCGGTCGTTGAGCGCGGTGGACTATGCGTCATTGGCCTGGGGAAGCACCGCACTGACCGACTGGACAATCAGCTGCGTGGCCGCGCCGGGCGCCAGGGCGATCCGGGCTCGTCGGTGTTCTTTGTCTCCCTGGATGATCCGGTGATTTCCGAGGGTGCTGCTGGCGAGACGCTGAGCGTGCTTCCCGAGGAAGATGGCCGCGTCCGGGATAAGAGGGCCTATCAGTTCATCGACCGCGCGCAGCGAGTGACAGAGGCGACCATGCTATCGATTCATGCGACGACATGGAAGTACAACAAGCTCATCGGTGACCAGCGCGAGATTCTGGATGAGCGCAGGGAGAAACTGCTGACTACTAATGCTGCCTGGGAAGAACTGTCCAAGTTGGCATCGGCGCGGGCCAAGGAAGTCGAATCCGTAGTCGGGCGCGATGTCGCCGAGGATGCTGCCCGGGAAATCATGCTGAGCCACCTGGATCGCGGATGGTCAGACCACCTGGCGGATCTGGATGACCTGCGGGAGTCGATTCACCTGCGCGCGCTGGCTAAGGAAAGCCCCATTGATGAGTTCCACCGCGCCGCCATCGGCGCCTTTAAGAACCTGGTGAACAATGCCGTTACCGAGTCGGTGCAGACCTTCCAGGAGGTCGAAATCGACGGCGAAGGCGCACATCTGGAGGACACGGGTCTTGCTCGCCCGAGCTCGACGTGGACTTACATGGTCAACGACAACCCATTGAGCAATGGTGGCGGCTCGGTCGTCGGCTCGATTGCCGCGATGTTTAGGTAAGCCGTAACCACAAGTTTGGTAACAATTTGAAAATATTTCTCAGGTGACCGGCCTAGGTACACCCACAGAGAAAGCTCTCAGATGTCGGTATTTACGCATATCAATCATGTTGTACCTACCCTGTCGGTGAGCTGCGTCACAACAAGGTTGGGATTAGATAACAACACGAGAGCGGTTGGGGCGCTATTATCTAAAAAGTAACGAGTAAATCGCCCAAGGTTATCCCGGAGGGAAAGATATGACTAGCAATAGCGGCCAGCCAGAGGCATCGGTCGAGACCACCTCGGTCTTCCGTGCAGATTTGCTGAAGGAAATGGAGTCCGGCTCTAACACGGACTCCACGGTCTCCGGTGTTGAAGGACTTCCGGCGGGCTCGGCACTCTTGGTTGTCAAGCGGGGGCCAAACGCAGGTTCGCGTTTCCTGCTCGATCAGGCAGTCACCACCGCTGGTCGTCACCCGGACAGCGACATCTTCCTCGATGATGTGACTGTTTCCCGTCGTCACGCAGAGTTCCGCAAGAACGGTGACTCCTACGAGGTCGTCGACGTGGGATCGCTGAACGGTACCTACGTTAACCGCGAGCCGAAGAACTCCGCGGTTCTGGCTAATGGTGACGAGGTTCAGGTCGGTAAGTTCCGCCTCGTCTTCCTGATCGGTAACTAATTCGACATCGGTTAATGTCGACGCCTGTCGGCATTAACCCCTTATTTTTGTAAAGGCTCGGAAAAGACCAGTGGCAGCAGTACGCAAATCAGCAGTTTCGCAGCCGACTTCGTCGGAAAGCACTGCGAAGCAAGCACGCTCGGTGGGCAAGAAGAAGACCATCGGTGCTGTGCTGAAGGAAGTCAAGGTTGAGTTCCCTGATGTAACGCTGTCCAAAATTCGTTTTCTCGAGTCGGAGGGGCTGCTGTGCCCGTCGCGTAGCTCCTCGGGTTATCGTCGCTACAGCCAGGCGGACATTGACCGCCTGCGCTACATTCTCACCGTTCAGCGCGATAACTACTTGCCGCTGAAGGTTATTAAAGAGCAGCTCGACGAAATTGATGCGGGCAACGCTGGCGGCGACGGGCTGGCATCGGTCACTCCACTGGTGACGGCGGATCAGTTCCGCGAAGCCGCAGTGGTCTCGCTGACGCAGGCGGAGCTGGCAGAGCGCACCGGCGCTAGCGAGAAGTTCATCACTGAACTGGTTCGAGTCGGCCTGATTACTCCGGACACGCTGAACATGTTCGATGGCGATGACCTGCTCATCACTGAGACGGCGGTCAAACTGGCTGAGTTTGGCCTGGATGCCCGCCACCTCAAAACTGTGCGTACCGCTGCGGCCCGTGAGGCAGATTTGGTGTCGCTCGCTGCTAGTCCGCTGAGTAAGTCGCGTGCGGCTAGCGGCAAGCAGAAGGCTGTGGAGATGGGCCGTGAGATGACTGCGCTGATGGTCACGCTGCACGGCACTTTGGTCAAGCGCCAGGTCAACAAGGACCTGGGGAAGTAGTCGGTAGTCCCGCGTAAATAGCGGCTCGCTACAATTATCGCTGTTATGGACGAAAAACTCGTAGAAGTCAAGTTTCTAGACTGGATGGCGCATCCTCCTGAGGACGATCCAGTGCTACTCCTGCATGCCGAGGAGACCAATCGGATTATCCCGATTTGGATTGATTTGGCGACGGCGACGGAGTACTCCGCCCGTGAGACCGGCGCTACGCAGCGTCGCCCGGGCATGCATGAGGTCTTCGTCGATACGCTGGACATGGTGGGGCAGAGCGCCCTGCGCGGCCAGATTACGGGCGTGCATGAGGGCGTTTTCATCGCCAGCCTGGTGCTCGAAGGTGGCGCAGAGATTGATATGCGCCCGTCCGACCTCATCCTTATCGCTAGCGAGCTTGAGGTTCCGCTGTATGTCGCGCGTGATGTGCTCGACGCCACGTCGGTAGCGGCGCGTCTCGTCGCAACCAATGGCGGTTCGCTTGCCGACGAGTCGGAGACCGACTCCGTCGAGGCATCGGTGTCGGAGTTTGCGGAATTCCTCGACAGCATTGATGCTGACTACTTCGCCGAGCCGCATGGTGATGCGGAGGACAAGAAGTCTGATGGTGAAGCCGACGGTGGCGCCGATTCAGCTTCCGATGGCGACCGTTAAACGTGTGACTGGAGTGAATAACTGGCTACTTTTGGGGTAGTTGTGACGCTTATTTCCTCCGGCGTGTCGCTGAATGACCCCATAAAAGGGGTAACTTTTCGGAAGTTATAGTTTCATCCCGTCCTGCGGTTTTGCTCCAGGGTTGTGCTTGAGCTGGGGAAACTGCGGCTCCAAACTCTAAACCTTAACTTTAGGTTTAGAGATTCGGCGTGTCGTGCTGTGATGTATTGACAGCCGATTAACCTTGGCGAAAGATAAATAACGGCAGTGAAACTACCTCGGGAGAATTTATATGGTCGACGACAACAGCGGTTCGCTCTTTGGCGATAATGAGCTCCGTGCGTCGGACTCGCAAGAGCCGCGCGCGGTCCAGGAATCCCTGTTCGACATGGGACCGGACGAGCAGGTTGGCTACCGCGTTCCTATCGCATGTCAGGTAGCGGGCATTTCTTACCGCCAGCTGGACTACTGGGCACGCACCAAGCTGGTGGAGCCTTCTATTCGTACCGCCAAGGGGTCAGGTACCCAGCGTCTGTACTCCTTCCGTGACATCCTCGTTTTGAAGATTGTCCGCGGTCTGCTGGACACCGGTATTTCCCTGCAGAACATCCGTCTGGCTGTCGATCGCCTGCGTGACCTCGGCGTCGATGACCTGGCTACCATCACGCTGGTTTCCGACGGTCGCACCGTCTACCAGTGCCGCTCCAATGAAGAGGTCATCGACCTGCTCAACGGTGGCCAGGGAGTGTTCGGCATTGCTGTCCCGGGCATTATGAAGGAACTGACTGGCACCATCGCCTCCTTCCCGTCCGAGCGTATCGACGGTACTCAGGAGAACCCAGGTACTGGTATCGATGAGCTGGCTGAGCGTCGTCGCCGTCGCATCTCCTAACAGGCAATTGTATGGCTGAATAGCGGCGTCGCTGTTATGGCCTCCGCTCAAATAGCCGAAACAAGCTAAACAAAAACCGCCTTCCACAACTGGTTCCGTTTTTCCTCTCCCGAGGTTGGACCAGATGGAGGCGGTTTTTTGCTACTTACTCCGTACCGATAGCCGCAGCCAGCTGAGAGGCCAGGCCAGCGCCGTAGTCGGCCGCAATGCGCAGAGAGCCAGTAGTCATATTTGCCACTTCCTGCAGCTCGGGGCTGGAGCTGTCCCCGTCGGGAAGCACGATGACCTCAATCGTTACCGGGCGGTCCGGGCTAATGAGTTCCTTGATCCTCTCGACAGACTCGGCGGCATCGGCGCCCGAGGCATCGCGACCAGAGGTGAGCACGACGAGACGGTTCGGCTTGTCAGGGGAGTAGGTGTCGCGGGCGGCCTGGTAGGCATCGATAAGCGCTGGCCAGAACTGTGCCTCACCACCAGCCGGAAGTTCGGCCAGCGACCCCTTTACGGCGTCCGCGCCGTTGTTGGCCTCGTCATCGGGCGCGGGAAGTTCCGCGAGACGGTTCACCTCAGGTGCGAATGTCCACAGGCCGTAGCGGCCACCAGGTGCCGCATCGATAGCGCCGGAAAGTGCCGCAGACAGCGCCCCAACATCGACGCCCTCGGAGGTGTCAGCGAGCAGGAGCGCCGAACCCACCGCAGTTGCGGGCTGTTGCGCGTCCGGCTGCTCCAGTGCTGGCGGCAGCGCAAAAGAATCCGTCTGAATCTGCGAGAGCACTCCAAAGTTCTCCGCTACTTCAGGGCTGAAAGTGCTCTCAGCAGCTTCGCCGTCGGCGCCGTGATCTGCTGCGAAGTTTCGGAAGTCCTCGGCCGCACGAGCCGTGTTCTCGTCGATCTTGCCGCCGGAGCCAAAGGTGACAACTGGCGCGTGCAACTGGGGTGCATCCGCAGGGGAGACCAGCTTCAGCCCCTCGCCGGCCATCTGCAGCATGGGCTGGGTCGCGGCTACGCCGTCGAAGTCAGCGACACTCTGGCTGAGCATGGTCAGCAGAGTATTGGAGGTGTAGACCTCACCCAAGCCCGCGCGTTCGCGAGCGACGTCCGGGCCACCGCCAAGTCGAGCACTAATCACGGCCGACAGTGCCGCGTCGGAGCCACCGGGGGCGGCTACGCGCAATCCTGCAAGCTCTTCCCAGGTGGCGTTGTTCAGCTGGTCAGCACGATTGGTTGTGAAGGCCACGCCGCTGGCAATCGGCGGCAACCACGTCTTGGGGTTGTTGACCTTGACCTTGTCTGAGTTCTTCGCCCGGTCTACGAAAGAGATATCGGCGGGAATCCAGACTCCCGGAGTCATAATTCCAGTACCGGCTTCACCCGCAGCGGGGTCCTCCGGAGCTCCCTCACCAGCTTCAGTGCCACCAGCCTTAGTCAGGGCGTTCACAACCTCCTGCGAGCCCGCCACCGTAATCTGTGGCCGCACACAGAAGTCCCTCACCACGGGATTCGACTCGCCGTAGTCCTGCACAAGCTTCTGTGCCGAGCCCACCGCAGCAGGATCGGCGGTCACCACCAGCGTCAGGTCACCCTTCGTGCACCGTGCACGGTCAGCATCAATCGACGAATCGTTGCTCTTGCGCAGATTAACCCAGGCAAAAACCGCAGCGACCAGAACAATTACGACCAAGACGGCAATAAAAGGCCCCTTAGCCACTCGATAGTTGTTCTCACCCGAGGCGTGTCGTCCCATGTCGTTCTAGCCCTTTCTATGCTGAGTGTGCTCGGCACTGTCGACTCGCAGCAGACCTCGTCGTAAAGCACAAACGCGCACGTAACTCCTGTCAACTTTACTGCGTGGACAATGCGACATCTACCACTTCGAGAAGACGGCCGCGCAGAACATCGGCACGCGCGCTGAGCTCACGCTGGCGGCGGACGTACTCGGCCTTGCCTTCGGGAGTTTCGATGCGAATAGGCGCAAAACCCCAATCCCGCAGATCGTAGGGAGCGGCGCGCATATCCAACTCACGGGCACTGCACGCGAGCTCGAAAGTATCCAGCCACAGGTCGCCGGGGACCGCCTCGCCGAGCTTGGTCGCCCATTTATACAAGTCCATGTTGGCGTGCAGACAACCCATCTGCTCACAGTGCGGCTGCGTCTCGCGCGTCGGTGCAAACTCGTTGAGCGGCACGGCGTCGGGCGTGAAGAAACGGAAGGCATCGAAGTGCGTACATCGAACCGTGTGGGCCTCGACGACCTCGTCCGTGCCTGCCTGACCCAGCCGCAGTGGCTCCGGATGACGATGCTCGGGCTGGCGATACACCATCGCCCATTCATGCAGACCAAAGCAGTCAAAGTGCGCCGGATTCGCGCGCGTCGAACGCAACAGATTGCCGATGTACCCCACCGTCGTACCTCGCTTATCGACGTACGCCGAAACATCCATGCGCGCCGTCCCCGAGGCGGTATCGGTGGGGTCCTTGCGGGCAGGGCTATCGGTAGTGTCGTCCGTGTCGAGGGTAAAGAACTTCAGGTGACTGATGTCCTTGGCTGTCGCACCGGGAAGATCTACGCCGATGCCCGGTGACCAGCGGCGGAGCTGGCCGGGCTTAACGGGGTAGTACTCGAAGATGAAGTCCCAGACCGGGTGGCGCTGGCCGCGACTGCGACGGGACAGGTGGTCGCGGGTCAGGACATCGACGCGGGCGATATGCCTTGCTTTGGCTTCACGCCAATCGAAGGACGAATCGGGCGTAGGCGTCACTGCTGGCGTCCCTGCGTGCTGCCTGGTCGGGTCCGGGGCTGGTTCACGGCCGAGTGCTGCTTTGGCGCACCGCTGCGACGCGGGGAGACCTCGTGGGTCCAGTCGCGCACGACACCGACCTGCTCCTCGATGAGGTCCTCCAGAGCCACGATGCCGATCTGCTCCGCGCCGGAGAAAGCACCGGTCTTCGGAGCGATGCTTGCCGGGGCGTTTGCGCGCAGGTGCGGCTTTGGCATGCGAGCGCGTACAGCCACTGCCATGTGGGCGCTGTAGCGGCGCATGATGCGCAATCCCTCATCCAGCGTGGCATCGATCGGAATCTCGATCATCGGGCGAATCTCGTCATCGGGGATGGCTGTCTCTGGGCCGGAGGCAGGATCCATGACGCGGTCGAGGACATCTTTCACGTGAACATAGCCGCGGTACTCGTTGGGTTCATTGTTGGCCGCAGCGACGGGGAACCGGGAGAAGCCAGTTTCGGTGACCGCCGTCTCTAGATCGCCGACAGTCGGTGCGGTGGGGAGGCGCCGAATCTGCTCGTGCGGAATCAGTACCTCCTCAATGGTGCGCGTGGCCGAAGCCAGTGTGCGACGAAGGCGGACGTGCTCCTCGCTGTCAAGGAGCCCCTCTTGACGAGACTCCGCAATCATCGATGCCAACTCAGTGGAATCAACAGTGGTGTCGAGCTCATCGCGCTGCTCAATGCCGAACAGCTTCAGCGTATGGCGAGCCATCCAGTTAAACAGCAGCAACAGCGGCTTGGTCAGGCGGTAGAAGACCATATGAACCGGAATGAGCAGCATGGCCATCGTTTCCGGTCCTGCCAGCGCGATATTCTTCGGCACCATCTCACCGAGCATGATGTGCAGCACTGACACCAGCATCAATGCGATGGCAAAGCTCAGCGGGTGCAGCAGCGACTCCGGAATACCCATCGCCTGGAAGGGAGCTTCCAGCAGATGTGCCAGCGCCGGCTCAGAGACCTTACCCAGCAGTAGCGAGGCAATGGTGATGCCCAGCTGTGCGGCGGCGAGCATCATCGACAGGTGCTCAGAAGCATTGATAACTGTGCGTGCGCGCTTCTTTCCCTGAGCCAGCAGCGCTTCCAAACGGTCACGGCGCGCAGCAATAAGTGAGAACTCCGCGCCCACGAAAAACGCGTTGACCAACAACAAGAAGAAAGTCAGGAGGATTCCAAACCAGTCACTCATAGGTTGAACATCTCCTTAGCGCGTTCGTTGGTCACAGGAATCAAAATTGCACGGTCCACGCGGCGGTCATCCATCGCCAGAATGCGGGCGTACCAGCGTCCGGCGATACCCGATTCGAACTCGTCCATGAAATCGCGTTCGGTCTCTGGCAGCAGGACGACGTCACCGACCTCCGGGATGCGACCGAGCGCAAACATAATCAATCCACCGAGCGTTTCGAAGCTACCTTCTGGGGCGAAGTATCCGACCTTGGTCGGCAGCTCGTCGGTACGCACAAGGCCAGAGCAGTTCCAGCCTTCGATCGCGCGTTTGACTTCCTGCTCGGACTCCTTGTCGTCGTACTCATCCCAGACCTCGCCAAGAATTTCCTCGACGACATCCTCGATGGTGACAATGCCGGCGATGCCGCCGTACTCGTCCGCGACCAGCGCAATCTGCGAACCGGCCGAACGCACGGCCTCCAGCACGGCATCGCCGTCCAGCGACTGCGGCAGCGTCGGCACAGGCCGTGCAATCTCCCGCATGGTGGTGGTTGAACGCTTCGCCGCAGGCACCGCAAATGCGTCCTTGACGTGGACAACACCGACAGTGGCATCGAGGTCTCCGTCAGTAATGGGGAAGCGGGAATGCCCCGATTCGATAGCGACAGCCAGCAGGTCCAGCGCCGTGTCATCGACATCGAGGGAGGTAATCGTCGACCGCGGCGTCATTAGGTCCTCCGCCGTCGTTTCGCCAAAGCGTAACGACGACTCGAGCACAGCGGCCTTCGACTCATCCAATGCCCCCTGCTCCGCAGAATTGCGCACCAGTGCTTCCAGCTCCTGCGGGGAACGCGCCGAAGCCAACTCATCCGCCGGTTCAATACCGAGCTTGCGCACCAGCCAGTTCGCCGTAGCATTCAGCGAATGGATGAAGTAATGGAACACCCAGTTAAACGCCATCACCGGACGAGCCGTAACTCGCGCTACTGCCAACGGCTCTGTAATGGCGACATTCTTTGGCACCAACTCGCCATAGACCATCGACAACATCGTGGCCACAATGAGCGCAAGAATCAGTGCGGTCGGTCCCGCTGCAGACTCGCTGAGCCCCATCCAATGCAACATCGGCGTGAAGTACTGCGCCAGCACCGGTTCCGCGAGGAAACCAATTGCCAGCGTGGTCAACGTAATGCCCAGCTGTGCACCGGAGAGATGGAAGGATAGTCGATTATGTGCCTTGTGAACGGCCTCAGCAGGCGCATCCGCTGAACGGGCGCGGTCGGCGTCAATCGTAGACCGCTCCAGTCCCGTCAGCGCGAATTCAAACGCCACAAAGAGGCCGGTGCCAGCGGTTAGCGCGATAAAGCCGACAACCGCGACAATATTGAGAACAATATCCACTGATTATCTCTTCTTCTTTTTCCCTCGCTTGGGGCGGTGTACGCGACCGCCAGCACGATTCTTTCCGCTTGCCGACGGACCGCCGCGCCCGCGGTAACCGGCACCACTAGCACCGCCTGTCGATTGGCTCTGATCTTGACGAGCCCGGCGCGGACGTCGTGCGCCCAGTTCCTTGACAAATCGCGGCAGTCCCGGAGCTGCGCGCAGCTCTTCGGCTTCAACGCCGGCCCCTGCCAGCAGTTCGCGGGCCTGATCAACCTGGCGGTCACGCACAATCATCGCTACCGTGCCGGAAGCACCTGCACGAGCCGTGCGACCCGAGCGGTGAATATACGTCGCGGAATCCCTTGGCGGATCCGCGTGCACAACCAAGTCAAGAGCATCGATATCAATGCCACGAGCGGCCACATCCGTGGTGACGAGGACATTGATTTCACCGTCGGCAAAGGCCTTGAGGACTGCGCGACGAGTTGCCTGGCCGCGATCGCCGTGGAGGAAACCTAACTTGATGTCGTAGAACTGTAGAAACTTAGCCAGCTGCACGACACGCGCCTTAGAGTTGGCGAAAATGACGCACTGATCCTTGCGGGAGGCAATCCAGGCGACCACTTCGTCTGCCTCAGCGTTGTCCTCCACCCGAAGTAACAGATGCCGCATATTGCGCATGGTCAACCGGGAGGCAGTGACCTTGTGCTTCGCAACTTCAGTGCTACTTGCGCGACGATCGCGGATAAGCCCCGCGGCGTCGTCGTTAATCGTGGCGGAAAAGACCATGCGCTGTGCCGACTTCGGGCACGCACGGACCAGGCCCAGAACATCGGGCAGAAAGCCCATGTCAGCGAGCATGTCCGCTTCGTCTACGACTACGGCATGAACCTGCTCAAGGCTGAGGAGACCGCGGCGGCGCAAATCGTGTGCGCGCCCCGGAGTGACCACAGCAATATCGACTGGTGCCGCGAGCAGAGTCTGCTGCTTGGCCACGGAATCACCGCCGACCAAGCTCAAGACACGCAGACCTGCAGCGGCACCGATGTCAGCGAGGACATCAGCAATCTGATCTGCGAGTTCGCGCGTCGGCGAAATAATGAGCGCGCGCGGGTAACCGGGAAGCGCTGGAGAGGCGTTATTGAGTAACGCGACCAGCGGAATGCCGAATGCGAGCGTTTTGCCCGAGCCTGTAGGGGCCTGCGCAAGAACGTCCTTGCCAGCGAAAGCATCTGGCAAAGTCGCCACCTGCACGGCAGTAGGCGAAGTTATGTGCTGGGCACGCAGAATACTCACAATCGCTTCCGGCGTGCCCAACTGTCTGAAATCACTGGACTCAGCAGGAGGGGGCATGTTTGTTAGAATACCGCTATCCCCGGACTGCCATGCAATAGGCACGTCCGGTGAGCTTGAAAACTACCGTCCCATGAGATTTACCAACCGCGACCCGGTTGCGCATAGGCCTCGCGCTCAAGAATGGCGGCTCGACGGAAGATGTTGCGGATGGATTTGAGCTCCGCATCGCTGGCCGTGGACATATTCTCTTCAAGGACCTCGAGAGCCTGCTGAACACTGTCAACATACTCGGGGTCGGAATACACCTCCACCCAGTTCGCGATCGCGGAATCCCCATCAACCAGCGATTTTCCTTGCAGAGTCAGCTCGGTTGCAATCCACATTTCGGCGACGATACTGGTTACGGCGACCCGATATGGGTTGAAAGCGCTACAGGAAGAATGCACGTCCAGCAAAAGCTGCGTGATGGTTGTCGGCTCGATGTCCTCGAGCGCCGAAGAAGTCTCTTCCAGCGCGTTATTGCTCAATTCCAACGCACGCACCAGGGCTTCCTGTGCGAGTGACGACCACAGAACCTGTTCCTTAGCGCAGGGTGCTTTGGTTGCCAGATGCGACAGGACTGGGAAAACTTGGTGCAAGTACCAGGCCTCTTGCGCTACGAAGAAGTTGGTTTCGTCCGAGGAAAGGTCGCCGCGGAGCATCGTGGGGACGCTGAACATTCCGCCAATCTCGGCAACGATGTCCTCGATGTCCCGCCACAGCTGGGAAGTAAAGGGGCCCGCCGGCGCAATCTGGAGTGAGTGGCCGAAGAAAGATTCCAGCTCCTTCGGCGTCTGCTCAGTATCAGTGCCTTCGATGGCCGCCGGGTAAAAACTAGAGTTCAGATGCACTGGTTGCATTCGGCGAAGCGCGACCTTTTCCAGGCGACGAGCCCTGTGGCCGTGGTCAATGGGGCCGTGCCCCTGGCCGACGTTGAGGTTATCCGCGAAACGAATGGACTCGCTGAGCCAGCGCGTAGTCCAGCGCAGGGCATCATTAATCGCAGAGCCCCCACCAATCCGTGTGGCAAGAGCTGCGGACAGCGAACAACCCGTGCCATGGGTGTTCTCAGTGTGAATGCGGGGAGAAGAGCTGAAGAAAACCTGGCCATCGGGGAAGGCCACGGCATTGCCGGCTTCCTCATCACTTAAGTGACCAGTCTTTGCAATCACGATGACATCGTTCTTGCTCGCGAACTCCAGCGCCTGCTCAATCAGCTCAGTGAAGTCGCTGGCCTCCGGGGCGTCGGCAAGCAATGCCAGTTCGGGAACATTCGGCGTGATGACGGTGGCTTCCGCGACCAAGTCACGCATTGCGTCCATGGCATCTTCGTCAAGCAGACGGTCGCCAGAGGTGGCGACCATAACCGGATCGAGAACAACCACGGCTGGCTTGGTCTCCCGAACCCAGTTGGTGACGGCCTGCGTGAGTTCGCGTGAACCCAACATGCCAATCTTCACCGCGTCGATGGTGACATCCTCAGTTACAGCAGCCAGCTGCTCGACGAGGAAGTCAACAGGTGGGGTGTGGACGGCACGAACGCCCACGGTGTTCTGAGATACCAAAGCGGTGACCACGCCCATACCATAACCACCGGCGGCGGCGATTGATTTTAAATCGGCATGGAGCCCAGCGCCACCTGTTGGGTCTGTGCCGGCGATGGAAAGAACTCGTGGCACAAAATCAGGCTTTGCCTTCTTGGGAAATGGCATCTCAGACCCCTTTTAACTTCAAGAGCGTGAAGCGACAGACTTCAAGACTACGCTTCAACCTCGGAGCGGTCGCCAGACCAGAGGGTGTGGAAAGCACCCTCGCGGTCAACACGCTGGTAAGTGTGCGCACCGAAGTAGTCACGCTGCCCCTGAACCAGTGCTGCCGGCAGACGCTCCGCACGCAGGCCGTCGTAGTAAGCCAGCGAAGAGGAGAACACCGGAGCCGGGATACCCATCTGTGCTGCAGTGACGACAACGTCGCGCCACGCGTCGAGGCACTCGGTGACCTGGTCACGGAAGTACTCGTCGAGTACCAGCGCCGGCAGCTCCGGATTGCGGTCGTACGCTTCCTTGATGCGGTTCAGGAACTGTGCGCGGATGATGCAGCCACCACGCCAGATGGTCGCCAGCGCACCGCGGTCAATCTCCCAGCCGTACTCCTTGGCACCAGCGTTAATCTCATCAAAGCCCTGCGAGTAGGCAATGATCTTGGAAGCGTAGAGCGCCTTACGGACGCGCTCCACAAAAGCATCGCGATCTTCCGGTGCCTTAGCCAGGCTTCCCGACGGCAGGTTGCGG
This sequence comes from Corynebacterium sp. HMSC073B01, assembly GCF_001838255.1. Classification (NCBI taxonomy): domain Bacteria; kingdom Bacillati; phylum Actinomycetota; class Actinomycetes; order Mycobacteriales; family Corynebacteriaceae; genus Corynebacterium; species Corynebacterium sp. HMSC073B01. The sequence continues at coordinate 62,344 of NZ_KV836153.1, forward strand.
GCAGCCTCACGCTGAGCAAGGGAAGACGACAGGGCGCGAGCGAACACGGCCTCGCCAATACCAGTTACTGGAATGCCCAAGTCCAAAGCGGCCTTGACCGTCCAACGGCCGGTGCCCTTCTGACCAGCAGCATCAACGATGACATCCACCAGCGGCTTGCCTGTCTTCTCATCGACCTGAGAGAGAACCTCAGCGGTAATCTCGACCAGGTAGGAGTCCAGGTCGCCCTTATTCCACTCGCGGAAGATATCTGCAATCTCGGCAGGGGTGAGGCCAGCGGCCTCACGCAGCAGGTGGTAGGCCTCGCCAATGACCTGCATATCCGCGTACTCGATGCCGTTGTGGACCATCTTTACAAAGTGGCCAGCGCCATCGGAGGAAATGTGAGTACAGCACGGAACGCCATCAACGTGAGCGGAGATGGACTCCAGCAGCGGGCCGAGGGACTCGTAGGACTCCTTCGTTCCACCCGGCATAATGGATGGGCCAGTCAGAGCACCTTCTTCACCACCGGAAATACCAGTGCCAACGTAGTGCAGGCCACGGGCGCGAATAGCCTTCTCGCGACGGATGGTGTCCGTGTAAAGAGAGTTACCGCCATCAATGATGATGTCGCCGGGCTCCATCACGTCGGCAAGCTGATCGATGACCGCATCAGTAGCGGCACCTGCCTGAACCATGATCAGAGCGCGACGCGGGCGCTCCAGCGAAGCGACGAACTCTTCAATGGTCTCGGACGGGATGAATGAGCCTTCATCACCGTGTTCAGCGATGAGGGTGCGAGTTTTCTCCGGGCTGCGGTTGTACACGGCAACGGTGTGTCCCTTGTGGGCGAAGTTGCGTGCGATATTCGAGCCCATGACGGCGAGCCCGACGACACCAATTTGTGCGAGTTCATTGTTATCGGTCATGCCCACCATCTTAAAGCCTGGCCGGGGTTCGTTGTATCTGGGACTCAGAAATTGTTACTGCTTTTAACGTTGAAACTGCCACGAGTGATGGCGTGCGCTGGCACAATGTTTGGCATGACTGACGAGACTATTGCGAATAATGGCAGTTCACAGGACTCTAACTCTGCAGCTTCCGCCGCCGAGCAGGCGAAGAGGAAGGCGCTGCGCGATTATATGACACTGGCGACGAAGGCTAGCCAGGAAGCGCTGAGCGATGAGGAGCTGGCTGTTTTTAACAGCACCTTGGGCGATAACGGAATCGGCGGTCTAGATACCTTGCTGGGCACGAAGTTTGTCCATGTCGGGCCGGAGCGAATTCAGATGGAGCTCGAGGTCGGGCCCGACCACCTGCAACCGTGGGGCCTAGCCAATGGCGGTGTTTATTGCTCGCTAGGTGAGACTGCTGGCTCTATTGCTGGTTTCGTTGCCTGCGGTGCGAAGAAGCCGGTCGTCGGTGTGAACAACAACACCGATTTTTACCGCTCCGCCCGAGCTGGCGAGGTAATCGTTACCACGGCGGAGCCAGAGTACCTGGGGCGCACCATGCAACTGTGGCGTATTGAGCACACCCGCAAGGCAGATGAAAAACTGCTGGCCCGCACCAACCTACGAATTGCGGTACTCGACAAGCCGCTGTAGCAAATCGTTATAGGTGGTAACGGGCCTGGTAGGAAGCTCGCAGGTGGCTTGTCGTGATTAGCTGTTTTCTAATCTGGCCACCTGCAAGTTAACTACTTGTTCCTTTTTGCGCGGTGCTCGCGGCGAGTGTCGCGAACCTCCAGCGGCAGATCCTGCTCAGCCTTGTCCTTGTTGAACTCGGCCAGGCGGTCGATGGCGTTGCGTGCGTACATCTGCTGGCGGGTGGAAACCATCTGCCAACGGTTGCGGTCCAGGACGTTCAGGCCCCAGCTGACGCAGGAGACGAGGCGGTTGCGGAAGCCCACCAGGAACATCAGGTGGACGGCCAGCCACAGAATCCAGCCGATGAAGCCGGTGACCTCAACCTTGCCCATCTTCACCACTGCGGAGAAGCGGGAGACGGTTGCCATGGAGCCCTTATCGAAGTACTCGAACGGCTGACGCTCTGCGACGTCGCGGCCGTCGGCCTCAGCTGCAATGTTGGCGGCGACGTACTCGCCACCCTGAATAGCAACCTGAGCAACACCCGGCAGGTTCTCGCGGTTGGACATGTCGCCCACGACGTAGACGTTCTTGTAGTCGCCAGCTGTCATGTCCTCGTTGACAACGACACGGCCAGCGCGGTCGGTCTCGGCGCCAGTCTGCTCGGCAATCATCTTGCCCAGCGGGGAAGCGGACACGCCGGCGGACCAAATCTTGCAGAACGACGGGATGAACTCCTCGGTTCCATCCTTCATGTTCTTGTAGGTGACTCCCTCTTCATTGACGTCAGTCACCATCGCGCCCAGCTTGACGATGACGCCCATCTTTTCCAGGGACTTCTGAGCCTTGCGGCCCAGACGCTTGCCAAACGGCGGCAGAACCTGCGGTGCGCCGTCGAGCAGGACGACGCGTGCAGCGTGCGGGTTGTAGCTGCGGTAGGACGATGCGAGGGTGCGGTTAGCCAGCTCGGCCAGCTGGCCAGCAAGCTCAACACCGGTCGGACCAGCGCCGACAACGACGAAGGTCAGTAGGCGCTCGCGCTCAGCCGGATCGTTGGTCAGCTCGGCGCGCTCAAACGCGCCGATGATGCGGGCACGGATTTCGAGTGCGTCGTCGATGTTCTTCATGCCCGGAGCAAACTCGGCAAAGTGATCATTGCCGAAGTAGGACTGGCCAGCGCCAGCGGCAACCAGGAGGTGATCGTATTCCCACTTGGAAGTCTGGTGACCCAGTTCCGAAGTCACAACCTGCTTTTCGACGTCGATGTCGGTGACATCGCCCTTGACAACACGAACGTTCTGAACACCGTCGAAGATCGTACGAGTGGACGGAGCGATTTCGCCCGAGGACAGGATGCCCGTTGCTACCTGGTAGAGCAGTGGCTGGAACAGGTGGTGGTTAGTGCGGTCGATGAGAGTGACGTCGACCTCGGCGCCCTGCAACTTCTTCGCCGCGAACAAGCCACCGAAACCCGAACCGATGACGACCACGTGCGGGCGTCCGGAGTGCGGGCGGTACGGAGTCTCGGTCATGTATTTTCTCCTCACAGACTTTAAAGTTCTCGAAGTTTTAGATTCGGCTTTTAGCCGGCAAGCCACAATAGTAATCCTCTCGGTGCGCCACCGCCTATTCTGGGTCCCTGCGCGGTAGGCTTCGAGAGCAAACTCAGTTCGTTATTCGTACCTTTATGCGGCGCGATTGTTAGGAGGTTCGGGCAGGGTGAATTCGGCAAGCCGGCAGGCAATTGACGCAGAGCGATGGCCTCGGGTTGCGCGTATTCCAGAGGGGCGTTTCCTAGCGAAACGTGCCGAAATGATGGAACGCTCTTTTGAGCGGCTCTGCCAGGACAACGGCATTGAACTGGTCGAATCCGGTGAGTTTGTCGGAGAGTCCTTCATTACTCGGTCGACGGGTGACGCCGATTTGGCTATCGACGGAGTCGGTGGTGCCAGCTCTAGCGGCGGCAGTGAATCTCCCACTAGTTCTGAATCGTTTCGTCCAGTCATTTTCAGCGTCATTGATTCTGTTTTCTATTCTCGACTAGCTGATTCAGAATGGCTCGGATTGGGGGAGGCCTATCTCGCGGGCGAATGGTCCAGTGATGATTTGCCAGAGCTTCTCAGCCGACTGCTCAGCGCCGAGCTTGATATTGCTTCGTTGGGGCCGCTGGCACGTGGTCTGATGAAAGTCGCGCGTTCACGTCCGCGTCTCGATGGGCCAGATATGGCGGGAGAGTTGCCGACCTCATTGCTGGAGCTCTATTCCGGCGAATTGCTGATGGGCGGTTCCGGCCTGTTCGCCTCCGGAGTGCGTACCTCGTCGCGGGAACAGATTCAAAACTATGCCCGTGGTGCTGGCAAGGGTGGGGTTCCCTCGCACTGGTCAGTTGACGTGACTTATGTCGATGCCCCGAAATCCGTCGCGCGTGCCGATTTTCTGCATGCTCAAGTGCGCAATATTGAGCACATCCTCGATCTGGCTCGAGTGCGAGCTGGCGACCGTGTGGCCGAATGGCCGTCGGCAGGCGGAGAAATTGCCCTTCGAGCTGCAGAGAGGGGAGCGGGTGCGGAGGTTATTACCGTCTCTGATGACCACACCGAAACGGTGCTGGAACGGGTGGAAAAATCCGGATTGCGCGGCGCGGTTGATGTGATCCAGATGGATCGCAACATTCCGTCGCCACGCGAATTCGAATCCGACTTCGAGGCGGTTATCAACGTCGGGCGTCTGGAGACCTTCGGTCGTGCAGGTGCGCTGCGCTGGCTGAAGAGCGCCGAGCGTCTGCTTGTCGACCGCGGCACCATCGTCGTCCAAATGGTGGTAGCGACGGACAAATTCGATGCGCTCGCCGAGCGCAGCTTGGACCTCGTACGCGCTTACGTGTGGCCGCAGCTGCAGCTTTTCACTGTAGAAGAGCTGCGCAAGATGGTGGACCGGGAAACCGGCCTGCGCATCGCGGCGGAAGAGTACATTCCGGCGCACTTCGCGACGACCTTGCAGCTCCAGCGAGATTTCTTTGCGGCGCATGCGCGCGAAGCCGCTGGTATCGGGTACGACAGAGTGTTCCGGAGGATGTGGAATTACTATCTGTCGCTGTTTGAAGCGCTCGTGCGCGCAGAGAAAGTCACGCTCGTACAGGTCGAGCTCGTGCATGCGCCACGCAGGCCTCACTAGCAGTGGGCAGCTCCGGGCGCGTTGGAAATTCGCCAGATAAATAAAGCCTGTAAAAATAAATCACGTTTTTAGGCAAAACCACCTCAAAGGCGATGTTTAGGGTCTAAAAACGAAACTATGAACGCACAGAGCACCACACGTACTGCAGACATTGTTGTCGTCGGCGCCGGACTTGCCGGATTGGTCGCGACGTATGAGGCCACGCAGGCCGGCAAGAAGGTCATCCTTGTCGACCAGGAGAATGCCAACAACCTCGGCGGACAGGCTTTCTGGTCGCTGGGAGGAATCTTTCTCGTCGACTCGCCAGAGCAGCGCCGCCTCGGAGTCAAGGACAACCGCGAGCTCGCTGAAGCTGACTGGTTCAACTCCGCGCAGTTCGACCGCGAGGAAGACAACTGGGGACGCAAGTGGGCCAAGGCCTACCTGAACTTCGCGGCAGGGGAGAAGCGTGACTACCTCCGCAATCTCGGCGTGAAGTTCCTGCCTGTCGTCGGGTGGGCTGAGCGCGGTGAAGGGCGTGCCGACGGTCACGGCAACTCGGTACCCCGATTCCACCTCACCTGGGGCACAGGCCCCGAAATCGTCCGCGTATTCGCAGAGCCGGTCGCTGAAGCTGCGAAGAAGGGGCTGGTGGAATACTGCCATCGCCACCGCGTTGACGAGGTGATTGTGGAAGATGGCCGCGCCGCCGGCGTGCGTGGCAAGATTCTGGTTCCCTGTGAATCTTTAGAGCGAGGAGTGGCGTCGTCACGCGAGGAAACAGGGGAGGACTTTGAGATCCGCGGGTCGGCCGTGTGCATTGCGACGGGCGGTGTTGGCGGCAACCTGGAAGCCGTGCGTAAGTGCTGGCCGACCGAGCGTCTGGGCGAGATGCCGAAGGACATGGTCTGCGGTGTGCCAGAGCATGTTGACGGCCGTGGCATTGAGATTGCAGAGCAGGCCGGCGCAAACCTCGTCAACCGTGACCGCATGTGGCATTACACCGAGGGCATGAAGAACTGGAATCCCGTGTGGCCGAATCACGGTATCCGTATCATTCCGGGGCCGTCGGCCATGTGGTTTGACGCAGAAGGAAATCGCCTGCCAGCGCCATATATTCCGGGCGCGGATACTGTCGGCACGATGAAGCACATTCTGGCCACCGGACACTCGTACTCCTGGTTTGTGCTGAATAAGAACATCGTGGGCAAGGAGTTTATTTTCTCTGGCTCAGAACAGAATCCGGATCTGACCGACAAGGAGATCAAGAAGCTGATTGGCAAGGTGACCTCTGGTGTTGCCGCACCTATTCAGGCGTTTATGGATAACGGCGAAGACTGGGTGGTTGCCGACGATCTGCCAAAGCTGGTCGAGGGGATGAACGAGATTGTGGAGGCGAGCTCGGGCGGGGAGTCCGGAGCCGCAGCGCCGAAGATTGACCTGGAGAAGCTCGAGGAGCAGATTCGTCAGCGCGATATGCAGACCGGTAATCCCTTCTCCAAGGACTACCAGGTCAATTACGTCAACGTGGCCCGGAACTTCCTCGGGGACAAGATCATCCGCTCCGTGCCGCCATCACCGATTTTGGATCCGAAGAACGGCCCACTGATTGCTATTCGTCTGCGCATGCTGACCCGCAAGACGCTCGGTGGCATCGAGACCACCCTCGACGGCCAGTGCTTGCACCCGGACGGAACACCTTTTGAGGGGCTCTACGCTGCAGGCGAGGCCTCTGGCTTCGGTGGCGGTGGCGTTCACGGCAACAACGCGCTGGAAGGTGCATTCCTGGGCGGCTGTATTTTCAGTGGCCGCCAGGCAGGCCGCGCGATGGCGGAAGTGGTTAAGTAGCTCCCGCATACCGCACGGCTCGGTGGAAGAATCCGCGGCTACTCCAGCCCGATGGAGAATGCACTTTCCAGGTCGTGCTGAGAGTAGGTGCGGAAAGCCAGCTGAGTCTGAGTGCGAATAACACCGTCGACCTTGCTGATGAGATTTGGAATGATTTCCGCCAAATCATCGTGATTAGTTGCGCGCACCACGACGACCAAGTCCCAGTCACCAGTAACGGAGTAGACCTCAGTCACGCCGTCGATCTCGACGATGGTCTCGGCGGCCTCCGGAATCTTGTCAGCTTCGACATCGATGGACACAATTGCGGTAATCAAACTCATGGCTGCCTTTCCTCGGAGTTTAAACGTGGGGCCCGCTGAATAGCGTGGCCCGGACCGCAAGGTACGCAAGATTGCTCAAGATACTGCGGCCCGGAATTTCATTTCTGTCACGATTCTACTGATTTCCAGGAAACAGCCTGGAGGATCCGGACGAAAGGCGGTAAAAAGGGCGCTATGACACAAACCGCATTTCAGTCCAACCCAGTCCAGCTTTCCGGAGACCTGCCCCAGGTGGGCAACAAGGCTCCGGAGTTTACCCTCACCGGTGGTGACCTCGGGGAGGTCACCAATGAGACCTTCGCTGGTAAGAAGGTCGTCTACAACATCTTCCCGTCCGTAGATACTGGTGTTTGTGCAGCTTCGGTGCGTCACTTCAACGAGGACGCTGCTGGGCTGGACAACACCGTCGTAGTTAATGTTTCGCGTGACCTGCCGTTCGCTCTCGGCCGCTTCTGCGCTGCAGAAGGCCTGGACAACGTTGAGGTTGCCTCGGACTTCCGCCACGGCTTCGGCGAAGCCTTCGGTGTTGTCCAGCAGGATGGCCCGCTCGCTGGCCTGCTTGCTCGTGCCGTAGTCGTCACTGACGAAGAGGGCAAGGTCATTTACAACCAGCTGGTCGATGAGATCACCACGGAGCCGGACTACGACTCCGCACTGGCTGCACTGAAGTAATTAGCTAACAAGCTTTCAGCAGCAAGTAACCAGCTGGAATCGACGGGGCTCGTCGGCGCACTCGCTAGGCTGTTGCCTGGCGGACTTCGCCGACGAGCTCTTCTAGTACGTCCTCCAGCGCAACGATTCCGTTGACAGAGTTCTCCGAAGTACTATCTTCCTCCGTCACCAAGGCGAAATGAGCCTGCTCGCGCTGCATCAGCCGCATGACCGTCTGGAGCTTGGCATCCGGGCTGACGCTTGCGAAGGTGCGAATCAGATTCCGCGGGAAGGGTCGGTCGCGGTGACCGTCGTCAAGCGAGAGCAAATCCTTGACATGAAGGTAGCCGATGAAGCTGCCATCGGCATCGGTGATGGGGAAGCGGGAAAAGCGCGTGCGTGCGCTGAGCTCTTCGATGTCGGCGACAGTGGCGTCGGGGCCAATGGTGACGAGGGTGTCGAGTTGCATAGTGACATCCGCGGCGGTGAGATGCTCGAAGCCGAGAGCTTTGTGGAGGAGCGCGAGCTCGTCATTGTCGAGAAGGCCCTGACGCCCGGACTCGGCGACGAAATCCTGCACCTGACTAGCGGTGAAGGAGGAATCGACCTCGTCCTTCGGAGTGGCGCGAAGAATCTTGCGAACCACGATGTTCGCCGTCGTATTCATCGCCCAGATAACCGGATTGAGTACCCGCACAATCACATACAGCGGAATAGCCACGAACTTCGCCGTCGGGCTGGGAGCCGCAATAGCGATGTTCTTCGGCACCATTTCGCCGACAACCATGTGTAAGAAAGTGACAATCAGCAGCGCCAACGCCAGCGCAACCACGTGGGCGGTGCCCGCGGGGAGTCCCAGCGCTGTCATGTAGGGCTCGAAGAAGTGCGCAATCGCAGGCTCGCCGACGGCACCGATGAGCAGGGAACAGGCGGTAATGCCCAGCTGTGTTGCCGCCAGGGAGACCGACACGTTTTCGATACCGCGCAGCGCGTACTTTGCGCTGGTAGAGCCGCTGACGGCATCCGGTTCAATTTGATCGCGGCGAGCCGAGACCATCGCAAATTCAGCGGCGACAAACCAGGCATTGAGGGCCAACAGCAAAATAAGAGTAAGTAGTGGCATGTTCTAGCCCTCCTTTTCGCTGTTGTGCTCGACGTGGTTGTGACTGGTGCCGTCCTGGTCAGCGCCTTCATCCGTGCGCGTGACCTTGTTGCCGGCGAGGTCCACCTGGACACGAATACGGCCAACGCGGTGACGCGCCATGCGCTCGACTCGAAAAGCAACTTCAGCGGTGGTAGGCAAGTTCTCCTCATCGAGGTTTTCGTGGTCGGTGGCTTCGACCGTAATCGTGTCGCCGAAGCGAGGCATGCGATCCAAGCGTTCGGTGATAAATCCACCAATAGTGTCGGATTCTTCGCCCTCCGGCAGGACCAGGTTTAGGATCTCTCCCAACTCATCAGGGCGCATGAGACCGGAAACAATCACCGTATTGGGGCTAATCCGGCTGTAGAGCAACGAACGATCGTCCTGTTCATCGTCAATTTCACCGACGATTTCCTCGACGAGATCCTCCAACGTCACAATGCCGTCCGTGCCGCCGTACTCATCGACAACCACTGCGAACTGGTATGCATCCTCACGCAGTTGACGCATCAGCGAATCAAGTGTGGTCGAGTCATTTACCACGAGTACATCTTTGGCCAGGCTCGCAGCCGACGTCGTCAAGCGTTGTGCGTGTGGCACGCTGAGCAGATCGGTGTAGTGCACCACGCCGCGAATGTCGTCGACGCTGTTGCCGACGACGGGGAAGCGGGCGTGCCCGGAATCTGCGACGACCGTCAGCATCTCTGCGACGCTCTGATCTTCGATAAAGATGATCTGTGTGCGTGGCGTCATCACATCAGCCGCCGTGCGCTCGCCGAACTCGATCGATCGCGCCACCAACTCGGCGGTCTGCGGGTTAATCTTTCCTTCATCGCTAGAGCGCGTGACGACGGCACGGAGTTCCTCCGCCGTCCTGGCACTGGCGACCTCTTCCTCAGGGGAGAAGCCGAGCCGTTTTAGCACCCAATTAGCCGCGCTGTTGAGTAGCCAGACCAGCCAGCCGAATGCGAACATAAAGGCATTTTGTGGCCTGACCACCAGGTTTGCGACTTTAGCGGGCTCGGCGATGGCCCAGTTTTTGGGGACGAGTTCGCCAAAGACCATTTGAGTGAAAGTCGCGATAATGAAAGCGCCCGTAGTGCTGATTGCAGTGACGGTGGCGGGAGAGATGCTAGTGCCACCAAATGCGGCTTCGAGGAGCACGCCGAGGGAAGGCCCGGTAAGGAAACCAGCGACGAGGCTGGTGACCGTAATTCCCAGCTGTGCGCCGGAGAGGTTTGTAGAGGTGCGTGATAGAGCACGGTCTACTAAGTATGCGGACTTTGAGCCGGCGTTTGCGGCCTTCTTGACATCGTTCCTGTTAACCGTGAGGTAGGAAAACTCGACAGCAACGAAAATTGCGTTGGCGAAAACGAGGAATAGAAAGACCGCTAAGACGATGAGTGCGGATACAATCACGCGGCATCACCTGAAGTGTTCGCTGCGTTCGCTGGGGATGCTGCGGCGGTTGCTGCGGTGATTGCGCTTACTGCGGCTACAGAGAGCCCGCCAACGTTGGCGCGAGGCTCTGGGTCGTCGGACGAGCCAGATCTATCTGATGTGTCGGACGCATTGGGTCTGTCTGAGCTGCTGGATGTGTCTGAGAGTTCAGGCATGCGGGAAATCTTACTAAAAATTCCTGAATAGACGTGTAGCGAAAAATAGTTGTTTGCTGAGTGAGTAAAGCGGTCCGGGTTGGCGGTTCATTCTGACTGGCTGGTCGGCTGGTTAGACCTGACGGTAATGGCGCATCGGCGGTAATGGGGAGGACGGGACCCTTAGGCCAAAATGTCATAATGTATATTATCGGACAAATAATGAAAGTGGTTGGCCCTGGGGTTTTCTGAATTTCCAGGACTGTCGCCTTTTTCGCCGCCGCTTTTTCTGCTGCCGTGTTCTATCTTGGCGCTTGATCTATGCCGTCGGGATTATTGCTCATTGTCCTTGGCGTTCGCTGCAAGCTCATCCGCGTTGCGGACGGCAATCTCTTCCCGCAGCCTCTTGTTCTGCCACAGCGTCATGCCAATCAGGAGTATGCCGACAGCCACGAGCCACCACACGCCCTTGTAGGCCACGAATGCAATGAAGATAATCAGTAGTACCATTCGCACCTTTCGTGCGAGCAACATTGCTTCGTAGGTGTTCATATCGTTGTGACTCCCAACTGGTCTACCAAAATTGTTTTTGGCAGGATTTCTGTGGTGTGTGACTAAATGGCTTTATTGCGTCACAGTGACGAATCGAGGTGTATTTTCGCTGGCTATAAGCCTCTTTGGATTAGCGCTACTGCGATTTTCTTTAGATGGCGGTGCCTGCCAGCCGCGAAACCTACCCGTCCTACGCGTCCTGCTTCTCTGCGACAATGCGTAGATTGAGTTCGCCGTTTTCCTCGATGGATGCAGCTACAAACTGTGGCAGGCGCACGTTGTAATCCAGTCGGTTGATTGGCAGAGTGCCCGACAGCAAAACCAGGTTTTCGGTACGAGCGGCCTTCATCGGCACGGTGACATCATTGGTGACACCGCGGATGGTCAGGCGTCCCGGAATCTCGATATTCGCCCACTGGCCGTTATCTGGAATGTTTGAAATATCGAGCGGCTCTGCAAGCTCAAATTTAGCTTCTGGGTACTGCTCAACACTGAAAATATTGTTGCGGACATTGATGTCACGACGTTCAATATCGCTAGTCAGAGTTGCCATATCAACAACAACGGATGCGTCCTCAAGATTGTTGTCAGCAACCTTCAGCTCACCGGTGACATCGTGAGTGGAACCGGACGTCGTCCGCCTGCTGCCCGGCAGTACCTCGTTAAAAGTAAAACCAACGGAGGTGTTCTGTGAGTTATTGCCACCGACAATCTTCCAGGTGCCATTCGCATCAGTCGTTGCTGCAGGCAGCTCCGTGGCCTCGAAATCCCCAGTACGCACCCCTTCATGCGTGAAAACGCGATACAAAACTGGCCCCACAATAACAATTGCGAGCGCAACAACTGCAACGGCTATCAAAGTAATAATTGACTTACGGACACCAGAATTCATAGTGCTCATCCTATCCTTTTAATCCGCTATGGGATAAACCGTTCCACCTCACGCGTTTTCATAATCAATTCCTGCGTAATCTCCTGCAGGACGGCAGTCTCCATGCCGTCGTCAAGCGCGGTGCGCAAGTCTTCGGCGAGACAACGTACTTCGAAGAGCCCGTCCCCTATTCGCTTTACGACGTCATCGTCCGCCGGCCTGCTCGTGGCATCGGTGGCGGTCTTCAACGTGAGATCCGAATTGATTCGCTCGGCAATCGGCCTGGAAGCGCCTTTTGCTACGCCAGTGCGTTTTTCATACGCGCGCTGCCGGCAGGCTTGGCTGCAGAACTTGCGACGGCGACCGCGGATAGCGACCTCCATTTCGCGGCCACACCACTGGCAATTGGCGGTAGTTGTGCTCGGCTTTTGATCTGACACAGAAGTCAATTATGGCATGAATGCTGACTAAGGCGTTATAATGTGTGGTCTAGTATTTCTACCAAAGGGGGCACGTTCCACATGGCAGATCGAGTTCTTCGTGGCAGTCGCATGGGCGCCGTTTCGTATGAGACCGATCGCGATCATGACCTCGCGCCGCGAATGATGGTCCACTACCGCACTGAATCCGGTGAGATCTTCGAGGTCCCATTCGCGGATGACGCGGAAATTCCAGGTGAATGGCTGTGCAAGAATGGCCAAATTGGTGAGCTGGTTGAAGGCGAAGGCACTGAAGCCAAGCCGGTGAAGCCGCCGAGGACTCACTGGGACATGCTCCGTGAGCGCCGCTCCATCGAGGAGCTCGACGTGCTGCTGGATGAGCGTGTTGACTTGCTGCGCAAGCGTCGTCGTAACGCCGCTCGCCTGCTGAAGGCTCAGAAGGAAGCCGAAGAAGCAGAGAAGAACGCTTAAGGTTTGAGCTGGCTTGCGCTAGTGAGCTTTAGGGCGCTGCAGCTGTGAATTACATGCTGCAAAATGGGTCCGGATAAGGTTTTGCTCCTTATTCGGGCCCGTTTTTTGTTGGTGCCTGGCTGCGGCGGGCCGATCCGAGTTACTGACTGCGTTTATGACAAAAATGGCCTGAAAAATGGCTTGAAACTGTCATAAACTAAGACAGTTTCACATTTGCAGCCCCCATTCATACAGGCAGCCCGTATTCACATTTGCAGCCCGCAGTCATACAGGCAGCCCGTCTCCACACGGGCAGGCCGCAATCTTTGGGGCTGCCCTAGCCCTACTTGCGGAATCGCTGCTTAAACTCGTGACCAGCCAGGCGACCAATCTCCGACCCCAGGTTTTTTACCTGCTGAGAGCGGTGCTTGAATCCCCACTTGGTGACCTGCAGCAGAGACTGCTTCACAAAGCTGCCATCCATCTTGGACTCGCCGTACTCGCGCTCAGTAAAGGTGATCGGAACCTCCTCCACCAAGAAGCCAGCCTGTACAGCCTCAAAAGCGAGCTCGGTCTGGAACAGGTACGCAGCCTTGCCAATGTTGTCGAGATCGAGGGTTTCGAGAACTTCCCGTCGATAAGCACGGTAGCCAGCGGTGATATCCGAGATGCCCGCGCCGAGCGCCAGCGAGATGTAGAGGTTGCCGCCGCGGGAGAGAACCTGACGGCTCATTGGCCAGTTGACGGTCTTGCCGCCCGGAATGTAGCGGGAACCGATGACGACATCGGCACCGTCCTCGAGCTTCTCCAGCAGCAGATGGAACTGCTCTGGTGCGTGGGAGCCGTCGGCATCCATCTCGCAGAGAACCTCGTAGTCGCGCTCGAGACCCCAAGCGAAGCCCGCGCGGTACGCACCCCAGAGACCACCCTTGCCCTCGCGGTGCAGGACGTAGATGTGCTCTTCGCCGTTGTTGTCCGACTTGTCAGCGGCAGCGATTTCATCGGCGAGCTCACCGGTGCCGTCTGGTGAAGAGTCATCGACAACCAAAATGTCGACGCGAGGCTCCGCTGCGCGCAGGCGTGCAATCACGCCCGGCAGGTTTTCCCGCTCGTTGAAAGTGGGAATGACAACCAGCGTCGACTCATTTAGGGCAGTCACTCGTGATTCTCCTTAGTGCATGTTCTGCTCAGTATCCCGGCCATCAACTTCATCTGCGCCTGCCCTGGCATCTCCGCCACGGCGACGCAGGACGGCACCAACCACACAAAGAATACCGAATGCGGTCAGTAGACCTTCAATCCACGTCTCGAAGCGGGCTGCAAAAGTCAGGTGGGCGTACTGAGGCAGAGTTTCAGTGAGTACCTTCTGCTCGAAGATTTTGCTCTGCTTTACGACGTCTCCGTGCGCATCCACAATCGCGCTCACACCGCTGGTTGCGGCGACGGCCGTGGAGCGTTGGAACTCCATGGCTCGCATGCGGCTCATGGCCAGCTGTTGGTAGGTCATGTCGGTGAAACCGAAGGTGGCGTTATTTGTGGGCGTGGCCAGCATGGTTGCGCCGTGGTTGACCGCGTTGCGGAAGGCGCCATCGAAGACCACTTCGTAACAGGTGGCCACGCCTAGATTGACCTTCTTTAAACCATCTGTGCCTGGCGTTGTGACCACGGCATCGCCGTTGCCCGGAGTCATGTCTCCGGCGTGAGCGACCATGTCGGAAAAGTGGCGCAGTAGCTCGCGGAATGGCATGGTTTCGCCGAAGGGCTGGAGATAGATTTTCTCGTGCTGGTCGCCGGGGCCGGTCTGCGGATCCCAGACCACCATGGTGTTTTGCACCCCATCGGTGTAGGTAAAGGTGCCGACCACGATGGGAGCGCCAATATTCATCGCGGCGTTTTCGATAATGCGTGCCGCTTCCCCATCCGTAAACGGGCTGACATCGGAGGAGTTTTCGGGCCAGATGACGATATCCGGTTGCTGTTCCTTACCTTGGTGGACACGTCGTGCCAGCTCATTGGTGGCATCGGCGTGGTTTTGCAGGACTGCGCGGCGCTGGGCATTGAACTCTAAACCGAGGCGAGGAACATTGCCCTGGATAACCGCGACACGGGTGTTGTCAGCGGCCGTAGGCTCAGGCAGTGGTTGGGTCCACGCAGGAAGAACCCAGCCGACGAATAACGCTCCCACCAAAAGCGCAGCGGAGGTTGCATAGGAACGTAGCGTGAGCGCGACCAGTCCCGCACCAACGCAAGCAGCGAGGAAAGTGACCAATGCAGTGCTGCCGATTGCCACTGCTGGGGCCAGCGGGCCGTCGACCTGCCCCCAGGCAACGCGGAGCCAGGGGAAGCCTCCGAAAGGCCAGCGGGCTAGCAGCGCCTCCCCTGCCACGAGCGCAGCGGCCATGCCAGGGAGCTTCAGCGCGAGGGGGAAACTGGATTGGGCAATCAGCCACATCGCAAGCGCCGCCGGAATTGTCAGGAGACCCAGCACAATTGAGAGCGCCACGTAGGGGCCAATGCCGACGAAGGAGCCGATCCACGGCAGTGAGAAAAGTGCCGTCGCTGTTGCCCAGCTGAAGCCCACCACTACGCTGGATTTCCAATCGGCTGCGCAGAAGTAGGCAAAAATGAGCAGGGCGAGGCCGATCCAGGCCGTCCACCACCAGCTCATGGGCGCATAGCTTAAGAATTGCAATCCACCAGCGAGGATTGCAATGAAGGCGAGAACGAGGCGCTGCTTTAGTGGTGTGAGCGCGCGAAAGCGCGCCTGCCAGCGATTCGGATTCTCCGGAGTGTCTTTCGAAGCGTCTTTCTGAGCGACGTTCCCGTGCTCGCTGGAGCGCGCTTGGCGGTTAGTGTGCACTTGTATAAGAGAACTCTCTACGTTTGCGAGTTTTTGAGTTAGCGCTTGTCGCTGTCGTCCTGGTCATCATCCCAGGCGTTGTCCGGTGCCGGTGGGACGATTTTATCCTGTGGGAAGGCCTTGCCATCCGCACCCGGGAAACCACCAGAGAATCCAGGGAAACCCGAAAAACCGCCAGCACCAGCGCCAGTTCCTGGAGCACCGGGGTTCATGCCGTACTGAGAGACCACCATCATGCTGCGGTCACTGAAGTTGCGGAGTCCGTTGAGCAGCGCCACCGATCCGCTCTTACGAATCAGCCAGCGAGTCGGCGGTAGCACCATGAGGAAACCAACAACGGTGGTGACGACGCCCGGCAGGGCAATCAGCCAAGAGCCAACCAACAGAATTGCCGAGTCAGCCACAAAGTGTCCCGCGCCCTTTGCCGAGCGCTTGATTGCCTCCTCCGGATGCTTCTGTCCGTACTCAGTAAGAGTACGAGAAGTATCCAGCAGCAACTTCTGGTAGATGCGCTTGAACTCGATAGCGGCGAAAACCAATCCCAGAATGAATAGACCCAGAACCAGCAGGACGGTCCAGCCATAGCCAATCCATTCACCAAGTGCGATAAAGGCCGCAATCTCGGCGATGAGGTAAATAATTGTGAACCACTTGCTCATAGTTCCCCAGTGTAACCGCCACTAGATGAGCAAGTGGTTACGGCTATCGGCCGGTTAGACGACGACTAGCGGTCGCCTACCGGTCAGCGCGCTCCTCCAAGTCGCCCTCTGTATCCAGGTAGGTCTGGCGCAGCAGATCCATGCGTTCCTGGTCGGGGTTTTCCCACATACCGCGCTCGGCGGCCTCCATCAGGCGCTCGGAAATATCGTGCAAAGCCCACGGATTCGACTGTTCAAAGAACTCGCGGTTTTCCGGGTTCGCAACGTACTCGTCGGTAAGCGTTTCGTACATCCAGTCATCCATGACCTGCGCCGTCGCGTCGTAACCGAAGAGGTAGTCGACGGTTGCGGCCATTTCGAAGGCGCCCTTGTAGCCGTGGTTACGCATGGCCTGCATCCAGCGTGGGTTGACTACGCGGGCTCGGAAGACGCGTCGAGTCTCCTCGTGCAGGGTGCGGGTGCGCACGGCGTCCGGGCGCGTGGAATCTCCCACATACGCCTCTGGAGCGGAACCCGTCAGTGCACGGACCGTGGCGATCATGCCGCCGTGGAACTGGAAGTAGTCATCGGAGTCGGCGATATCGTGCTCGCGGGTATCGGCATTCTTCGCGGCAACCTGAATACGGCGGTAGGCCGTCTTCATGTCGTCAGCTGCCTCTTCCCCATCGACACCGCGGCCATAGGCGTAGCCACCCCAGGTCGTGTAGACCTTTGCCAGGTCCGCGTCATCGCGCCAGGAACCGGAATCGATCAGCTGCAGCAGGCCAGCTCCATAGGTGCCCGGCTTGGAACCGAAGATGCGACGCGGGCGCTCCTGCTGGTCGGCCTTCGCATGGGCGCGCACGTAGTTGTCCTCATCGGATTCATCAAGCTTGACGACGAGCTGAAACGCATCATCCAAAAGGTCGATAACATGTGGAAACGCATCACGGAAGAAGCCGGAAATACGGACGGTCACGTCAATGCGCGGGCGGCCCAGCTCCTCCAGCGGAATCGGCTCAAGGCCGACAATACGGCGAGATGCGTCATCCCACACCGGATGCACACCAATCAACGCGAGCACCTCGGCGATGTCATCGCCCGAGGTACGCATGGCGGAAGTGCCCCACACCGACAGACCAACCGACTTGGGGTACTCACCGTGGTCGGCGCGGTAGCGCTCAATCAGGCCATCGGCGAGGTTAACACCGGTTTCCCAAGCCAGGCGCGACGGCACCGCCTTGGGGTCAACCGAGTAGAAGTTGCGGGCAGTCGGCAGCACGTTGACCAGGCCACGCAACGGTGAGCCGGAGGGGCCAGCCGGGACGAATTCGCCATCGAGAGCAGAAAGAATGCGTGGGATCTCCTCGCTGGTAGCAGCCAGGCGCGGGAGAATTTCGTCGCGGGTGAACTGCAGCAGCTCGACGACCTGGTCGAGGCCGTTTGGTGCCGCGATATCGGCAAATTCCTCGGAGCCGAGCACATCAGCCGCGATCTGTGTCACCGGTTGGTCGGGATTCTTCACCACGGCGGTTACCAGCGCCGTAGCCAGTGCATCGATAGAGTCCACAGCGTGGCGTTCATCGGTGCCGTCCTCGGCCAGGCCGAGAGCTTCGCGCAGGCCCGGCAGGGTCTGCTTGCCGCCCCACAGCTGGCGGGCGCGCAACATGGTGGTCACAGTGCCGATTAGAGATTCGTCTTCCGGTGCCTGGCTGAGCACGTGGAGGCCACCGCGGATGGCGACGTCCTTAATCTCGCAGAGCCAGCCGTCGACATGCATGAGCATGTCATCGAAGACCTCCTCGTCCGGGCGCTCGTCCCAGCCGAGGTCGCGGTCCATCTTCGCGGCGGTCAGCAGCGTCCAAATCTCCTGGCGGATGGCCGGCAGCTTGGCCGGATCCATGGCGGAGATGTTCTGGTGCTCGTCGAGAAGCTGTTCCAGACGGGTGATGTCACCGTAGGATTCGGCGCGGGCCATTGGCGGAATGAGGTGGTCGACAAGCGTGGCGTGAGCACGGCGCTTGGCCTGTGTGCCTTCGCCCGGGTCGTTGACCAGGAAGGGGTAGATCATTGGCAGCTCGCCGATGGCAGCATCCGGGCCGCAGGAAGCGGAAAGGCCGACGGTCTTGCCCGGCAGCCACTCCAGGTTGCCGTGCTTGCCCATGTGAACCACGGCATCGGCGCCGAAACCGCCCTGCGCCTGCGGCAGCGACAGGAAGCGGTAGCAGGCCAGGTAATGGTGCGTCGGCGGCAGATCCGGGTCGTGGTAGATACCCACCGGGTTGTCACCGAAACCGCGCGGTGGCTGCACCATGACCACGACATTGCCGAAGGTCAGGCCCGCAATGTAGATGTCCTGGGTATCCGGGTGGACGTACAGGGTTCCCGGCGCGGCACCCCACTTGTCCTGCATGTCGGAGCGAAGTTCTTCCGGCAAGGTAGCGAAGAACTTCTCGTAGGTGGCAGCGGGCAGGCGAAGCTCGGCTGCCTCCATAACCTCTTCGGTCAGCCAGTCCGGGTCCTGGCCGCCGGCCTCGATGATGGCGTGCATGAACGCATCTGGTTCATCGGCACCATCCTCGGCGGTGGCATATCCGGGGATTTTGGTGGTGTCGCCGAGGTTGTATCCGGCGTCGGCAAGCGCGTGCAGCACCTTCAACGTGGATGCCGGCGTGTCCAGACCGACAGCGTTGCCGATGCGGGCGTGCTTGGTCGGGTACGCAGAGAGCATGACGGCGACGCGCTTGTCGGCGTTGTCAATATGGCGAAGTGCGGCGTAACGGGTGGCGATGCCGGCGAGGCGGTCGCAGCGCTCGAGATCCGGGACGTAGGAAATGAGCTCGTCGGAGTCGATTTCCTTAAACGAGAACGCGACCGAGATGATGCGGCCGTCGAATTCGGGGACGGCGACCTGTGTTGCGACGTCCAGCGGCGACAGACCTTCGTCGTTGTCCTCCCATGCCGCCTTGGACGAAGTCAGGGCCAAACCCTGGATGATGGGAATGTTCAGGTCTGCGAGTGCGGCGACATCCCAGCCGTCATCGTCCTGGCCGGCCTGCGCGAGTGCCGGGCGGTTGCCGCCAGCGGCGAGCACCGTGGTGATGAGCGCGTCGCAGGAAGCTAGCTCTGCCAGCAGTTCATCGCTGGCGGTGCGCAGGGACGCGGCGAAGATAGGCTTGGCGACGTAGCCGCGAGCCTCGACCGCGTCAGCAAGCGCCTCAATGTAGTGCGTATTTCCCGCCAGGTGCTGGGCGCGGTAGTAAATAATGCCGACGGTGCCGCGGGAATCTTCCGTGGCCACCTTGGAGTCGCGCTCCAGGAAACCCCAGGCCGGCATGCGAGTGGGCTCTTCAAAGCCAAGACCGGTCAGAAGCAGTGTGTCCGACAGGAAATTGTGCAGCTGTGCGAGGTTCTTTGCGCCGCCTTCCGCCAGGTAAATGTGCGTTTGCGTGGCGACGTTTGCGGGAACTGTCGAATACTCGGTGAGTTCGGCATCGGGTGCCTGCTCACCGGAGACGAGGACGGTGGGAATACCGGAGTTCACAAAGTAGTCGATGCCGGATTCCCAGGCGCGGCGGCCACCGAGAAGTCGGATGATGACGACATCGGCGCCGTCGGCAAGCGTGGGCAAATCATCGTCGAGCAGACGCGCCGGGTTTGCCCAACGGTAGGACACCTCCGGGTTGGCCTGAGCGGCCGCGCGGGCGGACAGAAGGTCGGTATCCGAGGTCGACAGCAGCATAATCACGGTGTAGTCATTCACTTCCTGGGGAGCAACGCGTCCCCGGTCGGCGGGAGTCTGCCTTCTAACCGATGACGAGGTCTGACTGTGACAGTGGCGCGACCGTGCGGATTTTCACCGAGCTTCTCGTCAGCGGCATGGCAGTGGATTTCTCCATCACTCTACTGCAGGGGCTATTGCTAGAGTTCCAGCGACTGCTCCGCCGGCTGATCTGGGAAGTGGGACCAGAGGAAGTCGGTGGCATTAGTCAGTTCCGCGAGCATCGGAACGATATGGTTAATGCCCGTCTTCGGTAGCACCGGTGAAGTCGTGTTTTCGACGTACTCCAGGTCGGTGAAGCCGAGATTCAGCCAGGAATCGCGCAGCTTGCGAACCTGGTTGATGGGGATGATGTCATCATGCTCACCCGAGTAGAGGTACACCGGCGCATTGGGGACGAAGTTGCCGACGCGCTGGCGTGCGAGTTCCTTCTGTACCGGCTCGTAGCGCTTAATCATCTCGCTGAGTGACTCACCGCTAGTCGTGTACTGGTCAGTGGTTTCAAACGAGTGATGGAAACCCAAGCCACCCGCGCAGTAGTTGCCTACGTTGTCCAGCAGTTCTTTGCCTTCGGGGCTGATTTCTTCCTTGAGGACTCGGCGCAGCTCCGGATCCTTATCCAGGACAGAATTGATTGCCAGTGCAATCGCGGCGGTCAGCGTAGTGCCATCAATCTGGTCGAGGACGTTTGCGAGATCGGACGGCGGGCCGCCGGCGGCAGATGCGGCGACGTTGAGCTCTGGAGCGTAGACACCTGCACGCTCAGCGGCTGCAGCGGCTGCGGAGCCACCCTGGGAGTAGCCATAAATTCCCACGGGCGCATTTTTGTCCACGCCGAGCTCGTGTGAGGCAGACACGGCATCAAACAGTGACTGTGCCGAGGCGATGTTGTCGACGTAGTCCTGGTTACCCTGGGAATTGCGGTGGTGGTCGATCATCACCACAGTCGCGCCTCGCTTCAAGTTCGCGACCATCGGGATCGTCTCGTATGGAGCAATAATGTCCAACGGACCGAACTCAATCTTTAGGCCGGTCTGCGAGGATACCGAGGGGTCGCACTTTTCCGCGCCACCCTGCGTGCCCGGCGCGATTGCGACGACCGGACGCGGACCGCTGCCCTTCCACTCCGTCTTCGGCGTCACCACAAGGGCTGTGTCCACACTGGGATTTCCGAGGGAATCCGTGGAGTTGTAGTGAATACGCTTGGCATCCACATTCCACAGCTTGTCGTTCACCATCATCTCGGCATCCTCACTGCTGACCAGCATGCCGGCATTTGCCGTGCGCGACGGGGTCAGCGGCAGAGAATTCAGCGGAGAGGCTGCGGCCACGCGAGCCTGTTCCGGGGTCAGCTGCCTGCCTGCGCCCTCGCTACCAGACTCCTCATCGTCTTTCTCGATGCCGAGTAGCCTCTCCATATTCGGGTTCGGTACATGGCCGAAACCAGGCAGTTCGCGGTTTGCGCTTGACGACGACACCTTATCCGCCAGCCCACTATCCGATAGGCCCGGGATGTTTAGTGGCTGTGCGTTTGCAGGTGTAGCCAGGCCGATGGTCATAAGACCTGCTAGCGCTACCCCGATTCCCGTTCGGATTGTGCGACGGTTTCGTCGTGAAGCAGAGCGTGTCTGTGTCGAGGCACGGCCGGTGCCGACGGTGTCGTGTGCCTCGTGCGTGAGTGCTTCAGCGTCGTGATGTGGCATGAAATCTCCTGAATAACCCCAGATTGAAAACCCAATGAAAACTTCCCTTAATTCAGAGGAAGTTAGGTTATAAAAACAATAAGGTTTTAAAAAGGTAGATCGGTGGATTTTCAGTGAAGAATTTGTATGTTTTTGCGGAGGGGTATGAAAACTCCACTTCAGGATGGTTTCGTTGGGCTGGAAAGGGGCTGGATAATGTGCCCCTGTTTTCGGGGGCTCAGCTCTGTGTGTGTTTGCGTATTCTTGAGAGTATGACTGCATCTGATCAAGGAACCCGCACTCGTCAGGACGGCTGCCCCGGCACCCGAAAGGTTCATATCGCAGCTGATGGCGCAATTGGTCGCCTTCGCTTCCCCGGAGGTTTTCTCCCCGCGCCGGGCTTTGCCGTACTCGCCGATCTGGCCGAAAACTTCGGTGATGGCGATATTCACTTCACTTCCCGCGGCAATGTTCAGATTCGTGGCATCACCAACACCGGCGCATTCGCCGATGCCGCAGAAGAAGAGAAGCTGGTTCCCTCCACGAGCCACGACCGCGTACGCAACGTTCTTCAGTCGCCGCTGTCCGGTCGCGTCGGCGGTAAAGCTGATGTTCGTGACCTGGTTCAAGAGTTCGACAAGGCTCTCATCGCGGAGCCGTCGCTGGCAACACTGCCAGGTCGCACACTCATGGCTTTCGACGACGGCCGCGGTGACGTGCTCGGTGAGCGCCCCGACTTCGGCGTTGTCGCCCACGATGAGAGCACGTTCGAACTCATCATTGGTGGCGCGACCTCGGGGCTTGTCGTCTCGCGTGACGACGTCGTGGAGGCTCTCATCACCACAGCGAAGGTGTGGAATGACAGCCGTGGTTCAGCCTGGCGCATCGCGGAAGCCAATGCGGCCGAGCGCATTGTCGATGCCGTAATCGAGGAATTGGGCGCCCGAGTCCGTCGCCAGGAGCCGACCCCGGCTGAGAGCTTCGATGCCACCGCCGGGCTGTCCCGCCAGATCGGTTGGATAGACCAGCCGGATGGCCTGGTTAGCCTGGCCGCTGGCCTGCGCTTTGGCGTCCTCCCAGCGCGTCTGGCCCGTGCGATTTCGCACACTCAGGTGCCGGTGCACATCACTCCGTGGTACTCGCTGATTCTGCACGATTTGGAAGAGGAAGTTGCCGAACAGGTCGTCAAGGTATTGGCGCCCAATGGCCTGATCTTCGACCGGAAGTCCACCTGGCTGCGCGTCAGCGCCTGCACCGGACGCCCCGGCTGCAAAAAGTCTCTGGCTGACACCCGCGGCGATGCTTCTCACGCAATTGCCGATGGCCGACTGCCCGAGGGGCGCGTGCACTTCTCCGGTTGTGAGCGTCGCTGCGGCAAGCCCAAGGGCGGTTACTTCGACTATCTCGCCACCGGGGACGGAGAATACGAAGTCACTGCTGTGGACTAGGCTTTAAGCCTATGAAGCGCTTTGAGTACAACACCGACGGTGCGGATATTTACCGCAACTCGTTTGCCATCATTCGCGAAGAAAGCGATCTTTCCCGCTTCGATGCCGATGAGGAAACCGTCGCTGTCAGAATGATTCACGCAGCAGGTCAGACCGACCTGGCCAAGGACATCGTCTTTTCCACGGGAGCTGTGCGCGCAGCTCGCCAGGCTCTCGAGGAAGGCGCTCCTATCTTCACCGATGTCAACATGATCGCCTCGGGTATTACCCGCAAGCGCTTACCTGCTGACAACGAGGTCATCTGCCTGCTGCGTGATGAGCGCGTCCCCGAACTGGCTCAAGAACTCGGCACCACGCGCACTGCTGCCGCCGTGGAGCTGTGGAAGCCACGCCTAGAGGGCGCGGTCGTCGCCATCGGCAACGCTCCTACCGCTCTCTTCCACTTGCTTAACCGTATCAATGAAGGCTCCTTCCCCATGCCCGCTGCCATTTTGTCCATGCCAGTGGGCTTCGTCGGTGCCGCGGAATCAAAGCAGGCCACTATCGACTCCGGTGCCGAAAACCCAGAGCTGAAGTACATCACCGTCACCGGCCGTCGCGGTGGCTCGGCTATCACCTGTGCTGCCCTCAATGCCATTGCCACCGCAAAGGAGATCATCTAAACCATGTCCGGCTCCTACAGTGCTCAGCCTGGTCATCTCTACGGCGTCGGACTCGGTCCCGGCGACGCAGGTCTCATTACACTCCGCGGTGCCGACATCATCCGCACAGCCGATGTCATCGCCTACCATGCCGGCACTCACGGACGTTCCACGGCGCGCTCAATCGCCGCCGAACTGATTGACGCGCGTGACGACGCTGCCGTGGAAGAACAATTGCAATACCCGGTGACCACCGGGCGCCCAGCCGACTATCGCGAGCAGCTCGCCGGTTTCTATGCAGAGGCCACTGCTCGCCTGCACAAGCACTTGGCCGAGGGACGAAGTGTTGCAGTTCTTTCGCTCGGTGACCCGATGCTCTATAGCTCGTACCAGCATCTGCATCACGCCCTCAGCGAGGACTTTCCCACTGAGATTGTCCCTGGAGTGGCCAGCATTACTGCGGCGGCAGCAGAGATTGGTCAGCCGCTCGGCGAGGCTACCGAAATCGTCAGCGTTGTTCCCGCCACCGCTGATTCCGAGCGCATCGCTGCGGTTCTTGACGCCTCAGACTGTGTAGTCATTATGAAGCTGGGGAAAAACGTTGAGAAGGTTCGTACAGCGTTGCAGTCCGCAGGCATGCTCGAGCGCGCCTACGTTGTCGAGCGAGCAACCATGAATGAGCACACCAGCTACCCGCTGGCCGATGCAGGCCCGGAGAAAGTTCCGTACTTCGCAGTAGCCGTCGTGCCTTCCGCTGTCTACGGAACTGAACGGAGTGTTTCTGGGGCGCCTGAGCCAGCTAATGATGCGGCGAGCGATACAGTCACCGATACGGCGACTGAGTCGGCTGCCCCAGCAGTTGGTGAAGTCGTCGTTGTCGGCCTAGGCCCGGGTGCGGAGCGCTGGACCACCCCAGAAGTCACCGAGGAACTGGCCCGAGCCACGGATCTGGTGGGCTACTCCACCTACATCAACCGGGTTCCTGAGCGCGCCGGGCAACGCCGCCACCTCTCAGACAACCGCGTAGAGGCAGAGCGAGCCACTATGGCGCTGGATATCGCCAAGCGTGGAGGTCGAGTTGCGGTGGTCAGTTCCGGTGACCCGGGGGTCTTCGCTATGGCGGCCGCAGTGCTGGAAGTCGCTGATGACGATATGTGGCGAGACATTCCAGTTCGAGTCGTGCCAGGCATGACTGCGGCTCAGGCTGTCGCAAGTCGAGTGGGCGCTCCCCTTGGCCATGACTTTGCGATGCTCAGTCTCTCCGACAGGTTGAAGCCCTGGGAGGTCGTCGTTAAGCGAGTGCGTGCCGTAGCCGGAGCAGACATGGCATTTGCTGTTTACAACCCGGCATCCAAGTCGCGGAGATGGCAGATCCGAGAGCTACGAGCCTTGGCTTTGGAATACCGCGAGCCGACAACGCCTGTGATTGTGGCACGGGCAGTTGGCTCGGAGCAGGAAAACGTTACCGTGACCACGTTGGCGGAGTTCGATCCGGATGTCGTCGATATGCGAACCATGGTGATTATCGGTTCGTCGTCGACGAAGGCGTATCGTGCCGGCAAGACCACTCGGGTCTACACCGCACGTCACTACGGGGAGGGCGGCACCAGCGGAACTGGCGAGTTGCTGCGTTAGCCGCTACGCCCGGCGGATGACGGCGTTGTACGCCTCATCCACCGTTGTGGCGACGGTGGCGATATCCGCGCCGGGCAGCTGCGGACGCTGCACGATAACGACCGGCTTCTTTAGGTCGCGGGCTGCCTCAATCTTTGCGTAGGTAGCAGCACCACCGGAGTTTTTGGTCACCACGCAGTCCACGGCGTAATCCCGCATGAGCTTGCGCTCCGCTGCGACTTCGTAGGGCCCACGGCTGAGAATAATCTTCCGATTCTTCGGCAGCGGCGGCGCGGGCTGTTCCACACAGCGAATGAGGTAACGGCCGTTGGAGTCACCGGTAAATGGAGCAAGCTGCTGACGGCCAATAGTGAGAAACGGGCTGTAGAAACGGTCGGCAACAACGTCCGCGGCCTCCTGCATGGAGGACACCTCAATCCAGTTGTCTCCTGGCTGCTTCTCCCACGCAGGGCGATGCAGCGCAACGAGCGGAATACCGGTGGCGCGGGCAGCTTCAGCAGCAGATTCGCTGATCTGTTCTGCATACGGATGCGTGGCATCGATGATGACTTCAGTGGCATCGGAGATTAGCCATCGAGTCAGTCCTGCGGGACCGCCAAAACCGCCGATACGGACATTGCCGACGGGCAGCTTGGGGTTGGAAACGCGACCGGCCAGTGACGAGGTGACAAACCAGCCCTCGCCCACTAGGCGCTTGGCCAGGGCGCGGGCTTCAGCAGTTCCACCCAGTATTAGTGCACGCATGGGATGGTCCGTCCGTATTCATCGCGTGGGCGATCATCGCTGTAGAGGTAGCTATCCGGGAACGCCTCGGCGGTGAGCACCTTGCCGACAATGATGACAGCCGTACGAGTCACACCTGCATCCTTGACCTGCTGCGCAATATCAGCCAGCGTACCGCGGAGAATAACCTGTTCCGGACGGGATGCGAAAGCTACCACTGCCACCGGGCCGTGCTCACCATAATGCGGGGTGAGCTCCTCAACCACACGGTCAATATCGTGGGCGGCCAAGTGAATGCACAGGGTCGCGCCCGTGCGACCGAAGTTCTCCAAGGTTTCGCCCTCCGGCATCTTGGAAGCGCGCCCGGAGATACGAGTCAGCACCACTGACTGACCAACGGTTGGCACCGTGAGCTCGTGGCCCAGAGCGGCCGCCGCCGCGGAAAATGCCGGCACACCCGGAACGATTTCGTAGTCAATGCCGAGCTCGCTGAGACGACGAACCTGCTCTGCCAGCGCCGACCACACCGACGGGTCACCGGACTGCAGGCGTGCGACATCCTTGCCCGCCGCATGTGCCGCCTGAATGGTCTCGATGATGGTATCCAGCGGCATACGCGCGGTATTGATAATCTCTGCGCCCTCGGGGCAGTTTTCCAGCACCTCAGGCGGGACAATCGATCCCGCGTAAAGACACACTGGGCAGGAACGAATAAGCCGGTCCGCGCGCAGCGTCAGCAAATCCGCTGCCCCCGGGCCTGCACCGATGAAATACACAGTCATTGTGAGTTACAGAGTCCTCAATATTTTCTAGACAGAGATATTACGTCTATGGTAGCGCAGGCGCTACTGGCTTCTCCGCCACCCACTGCACCACCGGCAACGCAGGGCGCCACGCAGTGAAACTGCCGACTGCACCTGCGCGCTCCACGGAAAGCCGGGTGACATCCCCGCCATAGTCGCGACGCGCCTGCCACAGCAAAGCCTCCGACTCCAGCGTCACGGTGTTTGCGACGATGATGCCACCCGGGGCAAGGCGTTGCCAACAGGTTTCAATCATTCCGTCAGCAGTGAGACCTCCGCCGATGAAAATGGCATCTGGGCGAAGATTCGAGTCAGCCAAAACCCCCGGCGCTGCGCCGTGGTGGACGGTCACATTGCCAGACAGAGCCGCCACATTCTTAGCAATTCGCTCTGCACGAACAGCATCGCGCTCGAAAATTTCCGCACGTCCGCCGTGCCGAGCCCACTCAATGCCAATCGACCCCGTGCCACCGCCGACATCCCACAGCAGAGCTCCCGGCCGCGGATCCAATGCAGCGACCGTCATTTGGCGAATCGGCGCCTTCGTCAGCTGACCATCCGAATCAAAGTCACCGTCGCGCAGCCAGCCGCGCGCGCTTCCCGACGGCTCCACCGCCAGCACCGTGAGGTTGCCAGCTGGAACTGGTGGGTTCGCCACCGTGCCTGCGGCAACGGACTCCGGCAGCCCTGTAGCTTCCGTGCCGCCGAGATTGGTCAGCGCGGTGAGCTTGGTGTCTGGGCGGTCGGCTAAAACCGTAGCGACCTCTTTCACTGAGTCCGCGTTTCGGCACAGCACCAGGAAGGGCCGTAGTGAATCCGCTACCGGTACCACACGCGCGGCTCCAGGTAGCCCCGGCTCCCCTGTCACCAGCGAAATCACCGGAGTGTCATGCAAGGGCCAGCCGAGGTAGGCGCAGGCCAATGAGGCTGACGATGGCGCTGGAATAACCTCCACGGCGCCACGGCCGAGCTCCCGAACCAGGGACGCGCCGACACCGTGGAACATGGGGTCGCCACTGGCGAGGATGACATCGACTGCGGGGTCAATATCTGCCAGGGTGGCCTGCCAGTCCTTCCAGAAGCCACCTGGCCAAGGTGAGAGGTCGGCGTCCAGGTTGACGTCGGCAAGCAAATGGAGCTGACGGGGAGAGCCAATGATGCGGCGAGCCGACGACAACGCCTCGACAGCGCGGGCGGATAGGCCAGGGTACCCGTCGCAGCCGATGCCGACGACGCGAAGCTTTGGGCTCATCGGGGCATCTTCCGCCAAATCCAGCGCGGAGTCAGATGTGTGGCGCGGGCGAGCAATGCCAATTTGCGCGGAACCCAGACGTGGGGCTTCCGACCGTCGAAAGCGGTGACGGCGGCCTCAGCGACCTCGGCGGGGCGCGAGGACATCGGTGCCGGCTTCATGCCTTCGGTCATGCGGCCGATGACGAAGCCAGGCCGGACAATCGTCAGCTGAATATGGCTGCCGTGCAGGCGGTCCTGCATGCCCTGGAGGAAACCGTCGAGGCCGGCCTTCGCCGAACCGTAGACGTAGTTGGCGCGGCGCACGCGGGCACCTGCGATAGAGGAAAAGGCCATGATGCGGCCCGCGACCTTATCTCGCACAGGCAGCGTGCCGGCGGCGATGTCGGACTCCATGCGCGCGACAATCTCAGTGAGAATCGACGCCTGTGCCGTGAAGTCGGTATGAATGACTGCCGCAGCAGCCTCGCCGGACTCCTCACACTTCCGTTGATCACCGAGGATACCGAACGCGACAATCACCGTGTCGATGGGACCGTGCTGCCAGGCGTGCTCGACGAACTGGCGGTGTGCCGCGATGTCATCGGCATCAAAGTGGATGCGGTGCACCGCGACGGCACCGGAGTCGATGAGCCGACCGGCAATGCCGTCGAGCGCCTCAGTGCGGCGCGCAGCGAGCGTGAAGGTGTTGTGGTTGGCCAGTCGCGCGGCAACTTCCCCGCCGATCTCGCTGGTGGCACCAAGAACGAGTACGTGTCCCATGCGCTAGAAAATACCTTTCCTCTAGACCTCGATTAGACGGTAATTAAATCGTGCGGACCATTATTGACCGATTCTCCGCCGTCTTCGGTGACAACGATGATGTCTTCCAGCCGCATACCGAACTCACCCGGCAGGTACACACCCGGCTCCACCGAAAACGCCATGCCAGGCTCGAGCTTGAGCTCATTGCCAGCCATAATGAACGGCTCTTCATGCGTGGACAGGCCAATGCCATGACCAGTGCGGTGAATGAAGTACTCGCCGTAGCCCGCAGCGGTGAGGCTATTACGCGCAATCGCATCGATCTCTGCAGCCGTCACACCGGGGCGCACCGCCGCCACGGCAGCTTCCTGCGCCTTGCGCAGAGCCGCCCACGCTGCAGCTTCCTTCTCCCCCGGCTTGCCGACGACATAGGTGCGCGTGCAATCGGAGTGGTAGCCAAGCGGCAAGGTGCCTCCGATATCGACGACCACCACGTCGCCTTCCTCGATGACGCGGTCGGAGAAATCGTGGTGCGGATTCGCACCATTTTCAGCGGAGCCGACAATGACGAAGTCAATGGCGACGTGCCCCTCCTCCAGGATGGCAGCCGAAATCTCATCGGCGACCTCGCGCTCAGTGCGACCTGCGCGCAGCATACCCGGCACACGAGCGTGAACGCGGTCAATAGCGGCGCCGGCCTCGCGCAGCTGATCAATCTCAGCGGCGTCCTTGCGCATGAACAGTTCCTTCAGAAGGTCTCCGGCCAATACAGTCTTGGCTCCAGTGAGATCCTGAATGGGAATCAAGTGGTCAGCGGTCAACGAAGCGCCCACTGCGAGGGTGCCCACGTGGCCCACCAAGTCGGCGACAATGCGGTGCGGATTCTCTCCGTCTTCCCACAACACCACATCGGCGTTGAGATCACCGATAGCGCACAGCGGCAGATCCCCGCGCTCCACGGCGGGCAGTACCAGTGTGGTAGTGCCGGATGCAGTGACCACCAGCGCCGTCAGGCGTTCATGCGAAGTGACCGCAGAACCAATGAGATACTGCAGGTCAGCGCCGGTTCCAAAGACTGCAGCGTCCGCATCGCGGCTGCGGAGTAGCTCCGCAGTGCGATCCAGACGCTGCTGATAGATGCCAAAGCTAAAGATACCGTTGCTCATAGTTGCCAACTGTACCCGTCGGCCTGTGCCCGTCGCCGGTTGAGTGGCCTCGGGGCGACGAGGCTTCGGCTGACCAACGTAACCGGCAACTAATTGTTCAGCGCCACTACGCCCCTGCGAATTGCCTGAATAGCCTCGGCGGACTTGTCGCGAATGTCCGTGGAGTAGCCCGTCTTCTTGATCTGCTGCAGCAGGTCAATGACCTGACGGCACCAGCGGACAAAGTCGCCCGGGGTCAGCTCCGCGCCACTCTCGGCGGCGGCTTGCAGGCAGTACCCCAGCGGTGCACCCGCAGTCCACTGATGAATTGCCGTAGCAAAAGCCATATCCGGCAAGTCCGTTACCGGCAGCCGGTAACGGCGCTCATCCTCCGACAGTTCCTCCCAGATGCGGTAGGTGTTCCCCAGCGCCTTGGCCAGCGGCTCGGTAGGCACCTCATCACTGCCTTGACTGGCCTTGCGGTTTTCAAAGACCAAGCTCGACACCGCACCGGCCAGTTCCGCGGGGTCCAGGTCATCCCAAATACCGCGGCGCAGACACGTGGCCACCAGCAAATCCGAGCCGTTGTGAATCTGCGCCAGCCGAAGGCCTTCCTCGGTAATTGTCGGCTCCGCGCCCTCCGGCCATTCGACGTAGTCCATCTGTGTTAGCAACTGCAGCATGCGGTCGAATGTGCGCGCCAATGTATCCGAGGCGGAATCGACGCGCTTCTGCAGCTTGGCCACATGCGCCTCGGCCTGCCGCAGCGTATCGGCGTGACGAGCCATCGTCTCCACCGCAGGATCGCCATGTAGCGGATGCTCGCGCAGCTCCTGGCGCAACTTCCTCACCGCCGGCGAGTTGCCACCAGTGCGACGCTTCAGCCTCTTTGGTCCCTTTAGCCCCTTGCGGCCAATCTCTGCGCGCACAATTCCGAGCGCACGTCGCGGATGCCGGTCCGCATCCCGAGGCAGCTTAATCGCGCCGACCGTCTGCGGCGCCGCTGGGAAGATATGCGGCTCTACACGCCCCACGAACCCGCCGACACTGATGACACCGGGACGTGGATTCGACTTCGAATGGTCCTCTCGGTACACCACCGCCAGCTGCACCTTCTTACCCTTCGGCAGCGGAATAACCTCGCCTCGACGGAGTCTGCGCAGCGCGGTCACTGTTTCCGTGTGGCGGTCTTCAATATTGCGGCGCTTGGCGTTCTTCTCCTCCTGGGTCAGCTTCGCGCGCAGATCCAGGTATTCAAGCATCTGGGTTAGGCGCTCGTCGTCACGCGAACTGCCTTCCTCGCTTGACGACGACCCCTCAGCCTCCGCCCCTTCAGCGTGCGCATCGGCTCCCCTGCCGAGCAATTCCGCACGCAGGGCCGCGGCTTCCTGCTTTGCCTTGGACAGTTCGGCGGCGACTCCGACAATGTCGCCATCCGCCTGGAACTGGGCGAATGAGCGCTCCATGACGCGCTTCGAGCCTTCGTAGCCGAGCGTCTGCAGGAGGTTGACGCTCATGTTGTAGCTCGGCGCGAAGGTGGAAATCAGCGGATATGTGCGCGTAGATGCCAGCCCTGCGATAGCCTTCGGATCCATTGCCGGGGCCCACTGCACCACTGCATTGCCGACAGTGTCGATACCGCGGCGGCCAGCGCGACCGGTCATCTGCGTGTACTGACCCGGCGTGAGATCCACATGTGCTTCGCCGTTGAACTTGACCAGCTTCTCCAGCACGACCGTGCGGGCAGGCATGTTGATGCCCAGCGCAAGCGTCTCGGTGGCGAAGACAACCTTGACCAGGCCTTCGTTAAAGAGCTCTTCCACAATGTGCCGGAACGCCGGCAGCATGCCCGCATGGTGCGCCGCAAAACCACGGATGAGAATGCGGCGCCAGCGCAGGAAACCGAGAACCTGCAGATCTTCCTTCGGAATGTGTGCAACACCGTCATCGATAATCTTGGCGATGCGCTCCTGCTCATCCCGGTCAGTGAGCTCTGCGCGCGTAGCACCGACCTGCGCCAGCGCGCCTTCGCAGCCCGCGCGGGAGAAGATGAAAACAATCGCGGGCAGCATGTTCATGGAGCCGAGCATGCGGATAACATCGCCGCGCTTCGGCGGACGGAACTTGCGCTGCCCCTTATCGCCCCAGCTATACGAGCGCCCACCGCCCTTGTGCTTCTTGTACTGGTAGCGCTCCCTGGCCCCAGCGTCGCCGTAGCCGAACTCGGCACGACGGCACGCCTCCAACAGGTCCTGATTGACCTTGTCCGACTTTGCCTCGAAGAGTGGATAGAGACGGTTTCCCACCAGCATGTGCTGATGCAGCGGAACCGGGCGCAGATCCGTGACAATGACGTCCGTGTGCCCGCGCACCGTGGACAGCCAGCGGCCGAACTCCTCGGAGTTGGACACCGTCGCGGACAAACCGATGACGGCCACGGACTGGTCGAGGTTCAAAATAACCTCTTCCCAGACAGCGCCGCGCTCGCGGTCTGCGAGGTAGTGAATCTCGTCCATCACCACATGCGTGAGTTTCTTCAGCGTCGGTGAGTTCGCGTAAATCATATTGCGCAGCACCTCGGTGGTCATCACCACGATGTCCGCGTCGCCATTAATAGAAGTGTCGCCAGTGAGCAGGCCTACGCGGTCCTCGCCGTAGTCCTCGACTAGGTCGTGGTACTTCTGGTTGCTCAACGCCTTGATAGGTGTGGTGTAAAAGCACTTGCCACCGCGCTCAAGAGCTGCATAAATAGCGAATTCGCCAACAATGGTCTTGCCCGCACCGGTGGGTGCACAGACGACAACGCCCCGCCCTGCCTCAATTGATTGGCAGGCGCGGAGCTGAAAGTCGTCAAGATCGAAATCCTGTTGGCTGACGAAATCGCCGAGAAGAGTCATGCCTCTAGAGTGTCATAAACCGCGCTAGAGAACATCATCAAAGTCGCTCGTCGGACGATTTCGCAAGTCCTGCGTCGGCATCGGAGTCTCCGGAATCATGCCCTGTGGCCGTGGTGGACGCGAATTGCGAGTAGGACGCATCTGGGATGCCCGCGTCGGCGTCGGCGCGTTCACTGGCGTGGGGCCAGAGACCGGAGAGGTCGTCGGGGCCGCTGATGCCGTCGGCATGCCGCCCGGCTGAATCGACGTCGGCGCACTTACTGAAGTCGGGGCGTCGATGCCGCCCACGTCACCGATACCGCCGGCGGAGCCAATCGGACCGGAAGCCGTAATCGGTCCGGAGCCTTGCTCGTCATCGACGTCCAACCACTCCGGTCGCTCATTTGCTTTACGACGGTCATGGAGACGACAAATCTGGATTGCGATTTCTACCAACAATGTCAGTGACGTCGCCATTGCGACCATGGATATTGGTTCCTGCCCCGGAGTCATGAAGGCCGCAAAGATGAACAGCGACATAATGATGATGCTGCGCTTGTCCTTGATGCTCTCGTAGGTAACGACACCGGCCATGTTCAACATGACCAGGAAAAGCGGAACCTCAAAGCTCACGCCAAAGCAGACGATGAGCGCCAAGAGGAAACCGAAGTATTGCGAACCGGTGAGTGCAGAAATTTGCGTCTCTTCACCAATCTGGAGCAAGAACTCCAGACCGATGGCGACAACGTAGTAGGCCAGGACGGAACCCATGACAAACAGCAGCGCGGCGGCAGTCACAACTCTGCGCGTGGTGCGGCGTTCCTTCCGAACCAAGCCGGGAGTGATGTAGGCCCAAATCTGGTAGAGCCACCATGGCGACGACATCACCAGACCGGCCAGCGCACCGACCTTCAGCCGCAGCATGAACATTTCAAACGGACTGGTCGCCAGCAGACGACACTCCGCGCCCTCACCGCCGCCGAGACGCATCTCGGGTGGAAGCTGACAGTACGGATCCTTGAGCAACTCACCCAGGGACTTAAAGTGCACAGGGCCAACATTGACCGAGGTAAACGGTATGCGGAACTGACCAATGGTAAAGGCGGTCTGATACCAGATAAAGCCCACAACAGTGCCGACGGCAATACCAGCGAGGGCGAGAACGAGGCGACGCCGGAGCTCTTGAATGTGCTCGACAATAGTCATCACGCCCTCGGGATTGCGCTTACGCTGGCGCTTCCGAGGACGTGATGTGGATGTAGCTGAAGTCACGCTTCAACCGGCCTTCTACTACTGCTGCGGCTGGCCAGGGTTGTTCTGGCCAGGCTGCGGCTGGTACGGCTGCTGCGGCTGAGCCTGCGGTGCCGGCTGCTGGTACTGCTGCTGCGGCTGGTACGGCTGCTGCGGCTGAGCCTGCGGTGCCGGCTGCTGGTACTGCTGCTGCGGCTGGTACGGCTGCTGTGGCTGGGCCTGCGGAGCCTGCTGAATTGCAGTCTGCTCCTGCTGCTCGTCATCGTTGCGCATTTCCTTGACCTCGGACTTGAAGATGCGCATGGAGCGGCCGAGCGAACGTGCGGCATCCGGCAGCTTCTTTGCACCAAAGAGCAAGACAAGAACGACCAGGATAATGATGATTTCCCAGGGACCAAGGTTCGGCATCCGCTTAGAGACCTTTCAAATGAAAATAAATACAAGTGGCAAGTTGCCACATCGTGTGCGATTAAAGCTTTGATTTAAGCCTTGTCGTTTCGACCATACTCTGCCAAAGCTTCGCGGGCTCGCGCAACAACGGCGTTTTTCAATTTTAAGGGCTCAGCGACCGTTACGCTCGGTGAACGGCGGAGCACAAAGGAGGCTGTTGCGGCCAAGTCGGACATCGGCACGTCAGCGACAAACTCCGACTGCCCTAAGCCTTGGTCAGAGACCAGTTCGGTATCCTCTTCTTCTCCCTCATCTTCAGTAAAGAAGACCGGTTCATAGTCTGCGATCCAGGTGGCGTCGGCGTCGATAAGCACACTTGCCCATTCGGACGTTCCCGTTTCCGCACCAAAGGCGTGGGGATCACGGATATCGACAGGCTCTGGGCGGTGGAAACCGGCGGGAGTGTCGAGGACCTCGGCGGCCTCCAGACGGTCGACGCGGAAGCTCTTCTGGCGACGGTCTTCCTGCGCACGGTCCACAGCGCGGAGGTACGTCGTGGATTCAACTGTATAAACGTTGACACAGTCAAGCTCACGGGCTGTAATCTGCCCTGAGGCATTCCGGTAGCGCACCTTCAACACCTTGCGCTGATGCAGCGCGGAATAAATCTGCTCAGAAAAGGAAAAGGCCTTGCCATTTTCCGCAGCGGTCGAGTCAATGATGGGGACGTTTATTCCCAGAGCACTGCGTAGTTTTGTCGCGGCCGTCTGCGCGGCCTCGGAGGAAGTGGTGGCTGCGGAGTCCTCGATGGTTTCCAGGATGAGCAGCAAGGTCGCGGTTTCTTCGGCTGTGAGCGCACGTGGCTGGCTGAGCACCGTTGCCTGAGGGCGAATACGGACATCAAAGCTGTTGCGGTAATCAACTTCAAAAGCCCGCACTCCGAGGAGTCCCGGCTGGTCGATGTCGGCAATCTGCTCCACGATTGCCCGAATTCGGGCAAAAGGTATGGCCAGCTCGGTAGCGGCCTCTGTCATTGAACGGTGCTGCGAAAAGTACGGTACGACCGCCAACAACTCGTCGACACTGACATTCGCGTCAAGTTCCCGGGCTGCATGCACTGTCATTAGTTGCCCTCCAAAGCGTTCTTCGCACCATTCGATCCGCCATGGCGAGCGAGTACCTGCTCCAACCGAGCAATAATCTCCGACCGTGCCTCTTCAGGTGATTCCACAATCAAATCCGGTGCGTAACTCAAACCTGTGGACACAATCTCACTCACAGGTGCCGCTGGCAGCTCGTAGCGCCCATCCCCCAACGCGGTCGCTTTCATCACCACATCAGCGCAGGTATTCGGAGCGATACGAACAACCGCCTGATAGGTCTTGCCACCGCGGTGCAACATGTTTTCCGCAATCTGTTGCAAGTCACCATCGGGCATTGGCTGGGTCGCCGACTTCCCTGTATCCGACACATCGCGGATACGGCTGAGCCGGAACATACGCGCCGCCTCACGCTGCGGATCAAAGCCCAACACATAAAAGCGCCCGCGCAGGTTAATCAGACCCCACGGCTCCAGCACGCGCAGTTCATCATCCACGCCGTACTGGCGGGAGTACCACATCTCCACTGTCCGGCGCGGCGAGGTCATTGCAGTCAGCAGTGTGCTGAAATCCACTCGACTCATATCCACCGCATCGGCCACCACCACCGACTCATCCGGCTTCGCAATGGCGCTGCGCTGCGCAAACGATGCGAGCTTCCGCCACGCCGCCACAGCCGTCGAGCTCAGCTCCTCCGAACCAAACGCCGCATTCGCCGCCTGGAAAACCACCGAAGCCTCCGCTTCAGTGAACTCGGGGTCGTGCTGGGGCCACCGTAGTCTATTCAGTCGCAGACGCTTGACCTTATCGCCCGCGCTTGACGACGAAACCTCCACCGGGACCCCGGCTGCCAGGAGCGCCGCGGTGTCCGCACGTAAATAACGAGCCCGGGAATCCTCGGAAACACGGGAGTAACCCTCGACATGTTTGGAGATCCACGACTCGCTGACCCACCCGGTGTCGTCGGCAAGCGCCAACAGCAGCTGAACCTGGCGTTGGGTCTCACTGATCGCAGCGGATCCGGGGCTTTCCGATACCGGTGGGACAGACACGACTGTGGGGCTCCTTTTCCTGGGGCAGTTTCCGGGGGCGGAACTAGTTTTCCGGATCCGTATCCGAGGTCTTCTTCGCGGCCGTCAGAATCTCGATCATCTCATTGACCTCATTGTTTTCCGTGGCAAACGGGTCGCCGAGCATGGTGGAGATGGGATCGTCACCGGAAATCTTCAGGTGTGTCCAGTCCACTACGGTCTTCAAACTGGAGTCTTCAGCTGCAACGAGGAAATCACCGCGCAGCTTCGCACGAGTAGTTGGCGGTGCGATGCGGACTGCCTCAGCGACCTGCTCATCGGTGATCCACCGCGAGGCAATGCCACGGGCTTCCAGCGCACGGAAGATGCCTCGGCCGGGACGGATGTCGTGGTAGGCCAAGTCGATTTGATGAAGCTTGGGGTCCTCCAGCGTTAGACCGCGATCCAGGTAGCGTTTCATGAGCGAGTACTTAATGGCCCAGTCAATGTCGTGCTCAATGAGAGACCAGTCACCGGTTTCCACGGCATCCAGCGCGCGACCCCACAGCTCGACGATGCGGCCCATTTCCTCGTTGGACGTGCCGGCCCCGGCAATGCCCTTGTCTTCATTGACCATGTTTTCTTCGCGGACCTTCAGCCACTCCGTCGCAGCGTCCAGGAACTCGCGTTGAATCTGCAGTGAGGTGGCAGTTTCGCCACTGCGCAGTGGAATCTCGGCCTTGCCGGTCATATCGCGGCTCACCGCACGGATGGACTTGATTTCGTTGGCGACTTCGAAGTCCGGCAACTTCACGCCGGCTTCAATCATCTCCAGTACCAGCTGAGTGGAGCCAATTTTGAGCGCAGTCGTCGTCTCACTCATGTTGGAGTCGCCCACGATGACGTGCAAGCGGCGGAATCGGTTGGAGTCCGCGTGTGGCTCATCGCGAGTGTTAATAATCGGCCGGGAGCGCGTCGTTGCACTGGAGACGCCCTCCCACACATGATCCGCGCGCTGCGAGAAGCAGTACTGAATCGGATCGTTGTGATACGGCGAGGTTGGGTACGGCAGGAAAATCTTCCCCGCGCCACAGATGAGCTGTCGCGTAACCAAGAAAGGTAGCAGCAGCTTGGACAGGGACTTCAGTCCCAGTTCACGTCCAACCAGGTAGTTTTCGTGACAACCGTAGGAGTTACCGACGGTATCAACGTTGTTCTTCAGCAGGTAGACCTTGCCACCGATGCCCTCGTCGGCAAGCTCTGCTTCAGCCTTTTCAGCGAGTTCATTCAAGATGACCTCGCCCGAGCGGTCGTACGCTACCAGCTGCGAGACCGAATCGCACTCAGCGGTAGCGTACTCCGGGTGGCTTCCGACATCGAGGTACATACGACCAGCATTGGGGGTGAAAATGTTGGTTGCCCCGTACTTAGCGATCACCGGGCGGAACATGTAGCGGGCAATCTCATCCGGTCCCAGACGGCGCGAGCCATCCAGCGTCAGAGTGATGCCGAACTCGGTCTCAATACCGGTGATGCGTCGGGTCAACGCCTGTGCCGGTACCGGTGTCGGCGTTGCTTCCGGCTCCTGCTGCCCTACCTGCTGGTCAGTCACTTTTTACTGGCCACCCTTCTGGACATACGAACGCACGAACTCCTCGGCGTTGTTCTCCAGCAGACCATCAATTTCATCCAGCAGGTCGTCAGCAGCTGCAACGTGCTCCTGAGCCTGACCGCCGCCAGCGACCTCGCCGAACTCTTCCTCGTCGCCTCCGCCGGAACCGCCGCCGAAAACCTGAGTGTTACCAGCCATGATATTGCTCCTTAAAAATGAACTTTTGAGTATTACTGCTCTATTACTGCACTATGTGTGCCTATTGTTCGCGGATAGCCCCGAGAGTACGCAGATGCTCAACCACCTTGGCCACTGTCTCCGCAGACTCCAACACGTCACCGCATTCTGCGGCAGTGAAACGGTCAACTTCATCCAGCGTAATGTAGGCCAGCGTAATTCCAGGCGACTCCACGTCACGAGTGCTCCGATACACCCCCGCGGTGTCCACCACCAAGCTGGTCCAACTGCCCGCGACGACATCCTTGCCAAAGCGGC
Source organism: Corynebacterium sp. HMSC073B01 (assembly GCF_001838255.1). Taxonomy (NCBI): domain Bacteria; kingdom Bacillati; phylum Actinomycetota; class Actinomycetes; order Mycobacteriales; family Corynebacteriaceae; genus Corynebacterium; species Corynebacterium sp. HMSC073B01. The sequence continues at coordinate 101,027 of NZ_KV836153.1, forward strand.
GCAGAATGCCACCGCGTACATACGCACGCGTAGACTCCGGTGCGTATTCAACCGCTCGGTCGACTTCTTCCTCGGTCACGAGTGTGCGCATCGAACCGCGGCGCACCAGCGCATGGTACAGCCCACGAGCAGGGTCAATATCCGAGTACTGAATATCAATCAACGCCAACTTCGGGTGGTCCCAGCCCGCGCCCAGGCGGGTACGCAGGCCCTCCATGAGGTTGTATTTCGCCACCCAATCCAGCAGATGGGCTGCCTTGCGGGGGTCGTCGGAAAGCACGTCGAGCACTTCACGCCAGAGCTTGACGACGTCGCCCTGCTGGTCGTAGCTCTCCACGCGACGCAGGTACTCGTACTGCATTTCCACTGCGGACATCCACGTGACATGGTCTGCCAGCTGCAGCTTCTCGGTGCAAGTCAAGTCTCGGGAGACCTTATGGACGGCCTCGACGGGGTTGCGGAGCTGCAGGTCGTCGAAACGCACGCCGTCCTCGATGGCGTCGATGACCAAACCTGTGGTGCCCAGCTTGAGGAAGGTGGCGACCTCGCTCATGTTGGCATCACCGATGATGACGTGCAGGCGGCGGAAGCGATCGGAGTCTGCGTGTGGTTCATCGCGGGTGTTGATGATGCCGCGGTTCAAAGTGGTCTCCAGCGAGACCTCAGTCTCGATGTAGTCCGCGCGCTGCGAAATCTGGAAACCCGACTCCTGCCCCGTCTGCCCCAGACCCACGCGACCAGCGCCCGTGAACACCTGGCGGGTGACGAAAAACGGCGTCAGACCGGCGACGATGTCATCGAACTCGGTTTCTCGGGAGAAAAGGTAGTTCTCGTGGGCACCATACGAGGCGCCCTTGCCATCGACATTGTTGCGGTAGAGCTTCAGCATCGGACCTGGATTGCCCTCAGCATCGGTGGCTTCGGCGGCAAGCTGAGCTGCGCGCAGCATAATCTTGTCACCTGCGCGGTCAGCGATAACCGCCTCGCGGGCGGTTGCCGTCTCCGGTGAGGAGTACTCCGGGTGCGCGTGATCGACGTAGAAACGGGCACCATTTTGCACCAGCAGGTTTGCAGCGCCGACGGCATTCGGGTCAACAATCGGTGGCTGGTGGTAACGGCGCAGGTCGAAACCACGGCTGTCGCGCAGTGGCGACTCTGGTGCGTAATCCCAGCGGATGCGCCCCGACAGGCCCTCCTCCTGCTCATGCGCGAAAGCGAGCACGGCCTGCGTGGAGGTGAGAATTGGGCTGACATCCGGGTTGTCCGGGCTGGAAATGCCGTACTCAATCTCCGTGCCGAAGAAGCGGTTCGACTGTGCAGAACTGGCGGCGGATTTAGCCATGGCGAATCACCTCGACCGAGGCAACGCGCGCCGCTGGACGACCGGAGATGCGAGCCCACTCATCCGGGTTCGAGGTGTTTGGCAGGTCCTCGTTCTGCGCGAACTCCTCCGCCACTGCAGACAGCAGGTGATCCAAGCTAATACCAGCCTCGCCGCCAGCGATAACCGACTTGATGGCGGACTTCTTCGCACGGTCGACGATGTTGGAAATCATCGCGCCGGAGTTGAAATCGCGGTAGTACATAACTTCGCTGGTGCCATCGGCATAGCGAATCCGCACGTACTCGTTTTCTTCCGTCTTGGCGTACATCCGCTCAACAACCTGGTCAATGAGGTGTGCGACATTCTGCTCCACCCCACCGCGCGCTTCCACCTCGGCTGCTTTATACGGCAGCTCTGGAGTCAAGTACTTGCGGAAGATATCCTTCGCCGCAGCCTCATTCGGGCGCTCAATGCGGATTTTCACATCCAAGCGTCCTGGGCGCAGAATTGCCGGGTCAATCATCTCCTCGCGGTTGGTGGCACCAATCACGATGACGTTTTCCAGCCCCTCCACACCGTCAAGTTCACTGAGCAGCTGCGGGACCACTGTGTTTTCCATATCCGAGGAGATGCCCGAACCACGAGTGCGGAAAATCGAGTCCATCTCATCGAAGAAGACAATTACCGGCTTGCCATCCTCGGCAATGTCGCGAGCGCGGTCAAAAATCAGGCGAATCTGACGCTCGGTCTCACCCACGAACTTGTTCAGCAGCTCCGGGCCCTTGACATTCAAGAAGTACGATTGCGCCCGCTGCGCCTCCGCCTCGCTCTTGCCTCGGGATAGCGCAATCTTGCGTGCCAACGAATTAGCCACAGCCTTGGCAATCAGCGTCTTACCATTGCCGGGAGGGCCGTAGAGCAGCACACCCTTCGGCGGACGCAGGTTGTACTGTTCAAACAGTTCTGGCTGCAGGAACGGCATCTCCACGGCATCGTGAATCTGCTCAATCTGACTGTCCAAACCACCGATATCCGTGTAGGTGACATCCGGTACCTCTTCCAGCACCAGGTTTTCCACCTCGGACTTCGGAATGACCTCAAACGCATAGCCCGACTTGCGGTCAATCATCACCGAGTCCCCCGGCTTCGGCGACAAATCCCCCGCCAGAGACACCACGAATTCCTCACCGTGAGTATCCGAGGCCAAAATGCGCTCCCGATCCGGCAGCACCTCACGAACATTGGCGATGTCGCCGCTTTCCGGATAACCGCAGTCCTCCACGATTATCGAGCCCTCATTCAGACGCACCTGCGCACCCGGCCGAAGCGCCCGCTCATTAATCTCCGGCTGCACCCGCAGGCGCATCCGTCGATTTCCGGTAAAAACCTCTGCGGTGCCTTTCTCCGGCCCCGGCTTAAGGAAAATACCGTACGTGCTAGGCGGCTCCAGCATGTCCTCCATGTCTTGGCGCAGTAGCTCTAGCTTGTTACGGGAGTCCCGCAACAGCTCAACCAGGCGATTATTACGAATGCCGAGGTTGTAGTTCTTCTGCTCAAGATCACGGATTTTGTCAGACGGCGTTGTCATGTATCCCAGATTACCCATAGGGCCAGATGCCGTTGTTGCTTGGTCGATTTAGACCGTGTGTCGCATCACGCTTTACGACGGCTACACCTCCCAGCGCGAAGCGGCGGGTCTAGAGCTTCTTTTGATTTCGTCGCTGTGGGCGCGGAGGCACCGTGCCGTCGGCAAGCCTGCGTGCCCACACCAGGAATGCGGTATGCGCCTGCATACGGTGCGCCGGGCGGACGGAGAGATCCTGAACATTCCAGTCGCGGACCAGGGATTCCCAGGCGCGTGGTTCGGTGAAGCACTTCTGCGCGCGGATGCCCTCCATGACTTTCATTAGCTGCGGAACAGTGGCGACATAGACCATGAGCACGCCGCCAGGCTGAAGCACCTTCGAAACGGTGTCCAGGCATTCCCATGGAGCGAGCATGTCCAGAATGACTCGGTCGACCGGGCCGCCGAGCGACTCGACGGAGGCCTCGTTGAGATCGCCCAGGCGCAAGTCCCAGTTGTCGGGCTTGTGACCCATGAAGTCGACAACGTTGCGTTCCGCGTGCTCGATGTGATCCTCGCGGACCTCGTAGGAAATAAGCTGCCCGTCAGCGCCGATGGCGCGGAGCAGGTTGAGGCTGAGCGCGCCGGAGCCAGCGCCGGCCTCCAACACGCGCGCACCTGGGAAGATGTCGCCCTCGACGATGATCTGTGCAGCATCCTTCGGGTAAATCACCGCAGCACCGCGCGGCATGGACAGGACGTAATCGACCAGCAAGTGACGCATGGCCAGGTAGACGGTGCCTTCGCTGGAGGTGACGGTGGTGCCTTCCTTGGCGCCGATGAGGTCGTCGTGGAGGATGGTGCCGCGGTGAGTGAAGAACTTGCCACCCTCCTCGAGGATGACGGTGAAGTGGCGATTCTTCGAGTCAGTCAGCTGGACTCGGTCGCCGACTTGGAATGGTCCGCTCAATGCCATAGGTGTGTGGGCTCCTTTTGGGGTTTGGTTGGGTCGGGTCATGTCGGGTGCAGCCAAATCCGGGCGGTACTCTAACCTGGCTAGTATGCCCGACAATGCCCAAAGTTCTAAGTCAGCAGTTCAACCTTCCCGCCGCTCTAAGTTGGCGCTGTCGCCGTCGAGAGCTAATGACTACCGCCAGTGCCCGCTGAAGTACCGGTTCCGTGCGATTGACAAGATTCCGGAGCCGTCGACTGTCGCGCAGGTCAAGGGCACGTTGGTGCATGCTGTGCTCGAACAGATGCATGCCTGGCCCCGTGAAGAACGCACTTACCCCGCAGCGGTGAAACGGCTGAAGCCGACCTGGGAGGACATGCGTGCAAAGGACGAGGAACTGATTGAGCTAGTTCCGGAGGATGATTACTACGACTTCCTGGTCGAATGCCGCGGCCTGCTCAAGGGGTATTTCATGATGGAAAACCCCATGGGCTTCGATGCGGCCGAGATGGAAAAGTTCGTTCAGCTGGTTATCGATCCGGATGCGGATCAGACTGTGCCATTGTCAGTGCCACTTCGTGGTTTTATCGACCGCGTCGATATTGCCCCGACCGGTGAGGTCCGGATTGTCGACTACAAGACGGGCAAGAAGCCCTCTCCTCGCTTCCAGGATGAGGCGCTCTTCCAGATGCGGTTTTACGCGCTGGTGTGGTGGCGGCTCACCGGTCGTATCCCGGAACAGCTGCGGTTGATGTACCTGAAGGTTGCCGATGACCTGGTGCTGAGTCCCAACGCGACAGAATTAGAGGCCTTCCAAGCGGAGATTGCCGACTTGTGGTCGGCGATCGTGCGCGACGGTGAAAACGGTGACTTTGTACCGAAGAAGTCCAAGCTCTGCGGGTGGTGTTCTTTCCAGGAGATGTGCCCTGCCTATGGCGGGGTCACACCGGAGTACCCCGGTTGGCCGGGTGCTGTCGGCGATGGCGGCACTGAGTAAAAGCTGCGGATGGGGTGGCTCTCGCGGCGAACTTAGCTTTCGCGGGGTGCCACCGTCGGCGGTAACGGTGTCAGTACAAGTTACTGACTAGGTTTATGACAGGTGAATGGACTTAACCGCTTCGATTTTGTCATAAACCTAGTCAGTTTCTCTATGCGGTGTTCTAGGTAGCCCCCCACTACAGCAGTGCGCTGCCGAAGGCGAAACCGAACGCGACGGACAGGGCAATACATAAGGTGCCTGGGATGATGAACGAGTGGTTAAACACGTATTTGCCAATTCGGGTTGTGCCAGTGTCGTCCATCTCCACCGCGGCAAGGAGCGTCGGGTAAGTAGGCAGTACGAATAGCGCGGAAGTCGCTGCGAAGGAAGCAATCGCAGTGATGGGAGAAACTCCCACCGCGAGTGCAGCGGGCATGATGGCCTTTGCCGTGGCCGCCTGCGAGTACAGCAATGCGGCCGCAAAGAATAGCACGATTGCCAGCATCCACGGCATTGTGGTCAGTAGGCTGCCGGACGCGGCCTTAATGTCGTCGATGTAGTGGTTGATAATTGTGGTTCCCAGCCACGCCACACCGAGAACGCAGACGCTGGCGGACATGCCCGATTTGAACACCGGTGTGTTCAAAATGGTTGCCGCGTCCAACTTGCAGGCCAGCACGATAACAGTGGCGGCGGTCAACATGATTGACATGATCGCCTCGTTTCGTGGGAGCGTGGGGTCAGCGATGAGGCCGACCTGTTCAGTGCTGATGGTCGCGTAGACCATCACCGCGAGAATCGAGAGTAGGAAAATCGCCACGGACCACTTGGCCGACTTGGTTGGCACGTATTCGCTCATCTGGCCACGTGGCTTGGAGACTAACCCCTTTTCCAAGCGGCTTTGATACTCCGGATCGTCGTCAAGCTCTTTGCCTAGGTGATTCGTGACAAAGGCGGTCGGAAGGATGGCGAGGAACGTCGAAGGAATGACAATCGCCAGGAGTGTGAGATAACCAACGCCGCGGGGTTCCATGAGCGAAGCCATCAGCACCACAGCCGCTGAAATGGGTGATGCCGTAATCGCCAACTGAGATGCGATGACCGCCACGGACAGCGGGCGGGACGGGCGAACGCCTCCCTCCTTGGATACTTCGGCGATAACTGGGAGGGTGGAAAATGCGGTGTGGCCGGTGCCGGCGAGCAGTGTCATCAGGTAGGTGACAACCGGGGCCCAGTAGGTGATGTGTCGCGGATTCTTGCGCAGCAACCGTTCGGCAATGTGGACGAGATAGTCCATGCCTCCGGCCTTCTGCATAGCGGCAATTGCCGCGATTACCGACATAATGATGCCGATGACATCGAACGGAATGTCGTCTTTGGTGACCGGAACCCCGGTGATGCCCAGCGCCAAAACGCCCAGCCCACCGGCGAACCCGATAGCAATTGAACCAAGACGCGCGCCAAGGACAATCGCTGCTAGAACGATAAAGATTTGGACGGCAACTAACATGTGTATCTCCGAAAAGTCACTCGTTAGACTTGTTGCCGCTTAGGACAAATCGTCGAGGCGAGACTCCCCTGCCACGTAGCGCTTCCCCCGGTATTCCGGGTGCATGAGGTTCTCGGTGTTCAGGACCTGGTTGAGCTCCTTCTCGTCCATCAGCCCGCGTTCGAGGACAATGTCCCGGACGGAGCGGCCAGTGCGAGCGGCTTCCTTGCCAACCATATCGCCCTCGTGGTGGCCAATGACCGGATTCAGGTAGGTCACGATACCGATGGAGTTTTCCACATAGCCGCGGCAGACTTCCGGGTTAGCGGTGATGCCGGTAATGCACTTGTCGCGCAGAGTATCGGTAGCGTTGCGCAGCAGTTCAATCGATTCGAAGAGGCATGCGCCGATGACAGGCTCCATCACGTTTAGCTGCAACTGACCGGCCTCGGCTGCCCAGGTCAGGGTCACGTCGTTGCCAAAGACCTTGAAGCAGGCCTGGTTCGCGACCTCCGGGATTACCGGGTTAACTTTTGCCGGCATAATCGAAGACCCAGCGGCGCGCTCCGGCAGGTTGATTTCATTCAGTCCTGCTCGTGGACCCGATGCCAGCAGGCGCAGGTCGTTGCACATCTTGGAAATCTTCATGGCCGCACGCTTCAGGGATGCATGCACGCTGACGTAGGCGCCGGTATCGCTGGTGGCTTCGATCAGGTCCTTAGCAGAGGTCACCTTAAAGCCACTGACCTCACGTAGCGCCTGGGTCACGGCCTCGCGGTAGCCTGCCGGCGCATTCACGCCGGTACCGATAGCGGTTGCTCCCAGGTTGATTTGCAGCAGGCGTGCCGACGCAGTTGCGATGGACTCCTGCTCTTCCTCAAGGTTGTGGGCAAATGCGTGGAAAGCCTGTCCCAGGGTCATGGGAACGGCATCCTGCAGCTGCGTGCGGCCCATTGTGATGATGTCGTTGAATTCATCACCCTTGGCGTGTAGGGCCTCAACCAGGGAGTCGAAGTGCTTCTGCAAGCTCAGTAGCGACATGTGGATAGCAAGACGGAAACCTGTTGGGTAGGCGTCGTTGGTTGACTGGCACTGGTTGACATCATCGTTGGGGTGAATGACGTCGTATCGGCCCTTTTCCAGGCCGAGCAGTTCTAGAGCGAGGTTAGCGATGACCTCGTTGGTGTTCATGTTGAGACTGGTGCCAGCTCCACCCTGGAAGACATCGATTGGAAACTGATCCATGCAGCGTCCCTTTTCCAGGATTTCATCACATGCGGCGACGATGATGTCTGCAACATCGCTGGGCAGCGTGTGGACGCGCTGGTTGGCAATGGCCGTGGCCTTCTTCACCATCACCATGCCACGAATGAATTCGGGCACGTCGTTGATGGTCTTGGCTGAGATTTGGTAGTTGTCGATTGCGCGCAGGGTGTGGATGCCGTAGTAAGCCTCTGCCGGGACCTCCATAGAGCCAAGCAGGTCGACCTCGGTACGTGTTGCGGACATGTGGAAGCAATCCCTTCTAGCCTTTTAGCAGACCTAGTAGACGCAGCCTTGTGGGCCACATTTAGTGGCGATGATTGGTTACACCGCCAAAACTACAGTGCTGGCGTATGTGCCGCATGTACAGGCATAAAGTTACTGCTTCGGTCCGGCTAACGCCGTGCGCACTCTTAGTGTCAATATTACTACCTACGCTAGCGTAGGTAAAGGGTGGATTCAGCTAGGAAGCTCCCACTGGATAGCGTGTAAGGTTCGCGTGACTTAAATACGCGCGATACGGATATTCGAAGCCAAGATCGCCTCGGCACCAATCTTTGCCAGTGCGTCCATGAGCGGGTTGGCCTCTGCCTTCGGAACTAGCGCGCGAACTGCTACCCAATCCTCGTTAGCCAGCGGCGACACGGTCGGGCCGGACAGCCCCGGGGTGAGCTTGGATGCCTCTTCCAGCGCGGACGCACGGATGTTGTAGTCAATCATCAAGTACGTCTTGGCATGCAGAATGCCGGTCATGCGACGCAGGAACACCTGCTGCTCCTCGGTGACCTCTACACCCTTGCGTCCGACAACAACTGCCTCAGAGCTGACCAAAACATCGCCGAATGGCTTCAATCCCTGCTTGCGCAGGGTGCGACCGGTGGAGACAACATCGGCGATAACGTCGGCAACTCCCAAGCGGATGGAAATCTCCACTGCACCATCAAGGCGAATGACGGTGGCGTTAATGCCACGAGCCTTCAGATCCTCGCGCACCAGATTCGGGTACGAGGTGGCAATGCGCTTGCCCTCCAGAGCTTCTACGGTCCACTCCTCATCGGCCGGAGCGGCGTAGCGGAAGGTCGAGGCGCCGAAGCCCAGATTCAGAACCTCATCGACCGGAGCCAGCGAGTCAGCGGCCAGGTCGCGGCCGGTGATGCCCAAATCCAGATGGCCGTTGCCAACGTAGATAGGAATATCCTTCGGGCGGAGGAAGAAAAACTCAATGTCGTTGGCTTCGTCGTGGATGGTCAGGCTCTTGGAGTCGCCTCGACCCGGGTAGCCAGCTTCCTTCAGGATTTCGACTGCCGCCTCGGACAGCGATCCCTTGTTGGGCACGGCAATACGCAGCATGGTGTTGATTTCTCCTACAGGTACTTGTAAACATCCTCGGGGCTCAGCCCGCGACCGACCATGACCACCTGCAGCCAGTACAACAGCTGCGAAATCTCCTCTGCGAGGGCTTCGTCAGATTCGTGCTCAGCTGCAAGCCAGACCTCACCGGCCTCTTCGACAATTTTCTTGCCCTGGAAATGCACACCAGCGTCCAGCGCCTTGACTGTGCCCGATCCCTCGGGGCGCGACTGTGCTTTTTCCTTCAGCTCTGCAAACAGGTCATCAAAGTTCTTCACCCGGTCTATTGTTCCATGTCGTCTACTCGCCCGCGAAAGCAGCCCGCAATAAGCCCAAATTCGAGGTATCCAAATTGCCCGAAATGAAGCGCGCCGGGGGTACTAACGTCCCCACATCAGCCTGCGAAACGCTCACATCCGGCATTGGATTCCACACCACCGTGCATCCCGCAGCGAGTGCAGAGCGCACCCCCGTTGAGGAATCTTCGATAGCCAGGCAGTCCTCTGGCGCAAATCCGGCTAGCTCTGCGCCACGCAAGTACGGATCCGGTGCCGGTTTGCCGTTGGCCACCTCATCGCTACACACTGTTGCGGCGAAGTGCTGCTCCCCCATGACATCAATGCAGGGTTGCGCCACGTGCCGACGGGTATTGGTCACCAACACCACCGGAATGTCACCAGCTCGGGCCTGGTCCAAAATCTCCGGCACACCCGGGCGCCACTCCACCCCATGTTCTAGAACCAATTCTGTGAAGCGACCTTCGACGAATTGGGAGCCCGAGGCAAACAGCTCGTCGTCAAGCGTGCGTCCCGCATGATCAGCACAAATCGACAGCGTGTCCCAGAGCGTGTTGCCGACGCACTGCATGCGCAACTCCGGAGTCAGGCGACGGCCTACGAATTCCGAGAGGTCGTACGTGGCAATCTCCCACAGAGGTTCCGTGTTGATGAGGCTGCCGTCCATGTCCCACAAAATTGCTTTCACACCATGCGACTATGCCAGGCAATCAAGCATTTAGCGATTATGTCAGCAAAACCGTCGGATGAAGGTTTAGAGTTTCAGGAAGGAAAGTATGTTGCGGTGCTGCATGAAACCACCGCATGAACGTGTTCCGCGTGAATGAAAGGCATCGACTCGCTATGACAACCACTGAAGATTCGCTCGCCCAGGCTATCGACCAACCCGAGGCATACTTCATTCCGCTAGGGACGGTCACCGAAGGCGAGCTCAGCTACGAGCGCTTCATGCCCACTAGCTTCACTTATGGGGCGTGGGGGCCGTTTCAGCACGGTGCGCCGCCGTCGGCGCTGCTGACGCGCATGTTGGAGCGCCGCCGTCTGGAAAGCGAGGGGATGCGTATTACTCGCATCGCCGTGGATCTGTTGTCGGCTGTACCGTACACGGAGCTCCGCGCGCGCTCATGGGTCTCGCGCCCGGGGCGGCAAATCGCCAAGGTCGAAGCCGAATTGCTTGCCGACGTCAAGGGTGCCTGGCGGCCAGTTGCCACGGCGTCCGCATGGATGATGGCCACTGCGGATACGCGGGATATTGAGCGTGCATTCGACAAGCAGGTGCCCGGGCCCGAGGAATGCAGCGCCGAGTACATTCCGCTTACCGACGATTGGAGTGGCGGCTACATCGAATCAATTGAAGCCCGCGCCGGCGCGACGGAAGAGCTGGCCGAGACGCAAATTCACTGGGTTCGCGCGCAGTACCCAATCGTGCTCGGGGAGGAGCCGACTGCGGTGGAGCGAGTCATGCAGGTAGCTGATACCGCCAACGGTATCGGGGCCACGCTGAGCCCGCACCAGTGGGCGTTTATGAATACCGACTTAGTGGTTCACCTGCACCGACTCCCCCAGCTCGGCGCCTCGGAGAAGTCGGCGGAATCGGAGTTGCAGTCGGAAGACGGCGGCTGGGTGGGCATCGCCGCCCGCGGTTCCATTGGGCCGGACGGAATCGGCATGACCGCGGGCGAGCTCTACGATGTGCACGGCCCCATCGGCCGCAGCATGCAGACCTTGCTGGTGCGACCGCAGGGATAACGCGAAGCTACACGTTAAAGTACTTCGCTTCCGGGTGGTAGAGCACGAACGCATCGGTGGACTGCTCTGGGTGCAGCTGGAGCTCCTCAGAGAGCTCCACGCCGATGCGCTCCGGCTGCAGCAGGTCAATCATGCCCTGACGGAAGGTCAGATCCGGGCAGGAACCATAGCCGAAGGAGTAACGAGCGCCACGGTACTTCAGGTCAAAGAAGTCCTGGGTATCGTCGGAGTCTTCCGCGCCAACACTTGTGCCGTCGGAGAACGCGAGCTCGGAGCGAATGCGCTGGTGCCAGTACTCGGCCAGCGCCTCGGTGAGCTGCACGCCGATACCGTGAACCTCCAGGTAGTCGCGGTATTCGTTCTTGGCGTAAATATCGTTGGCGAAGTCAGCGATGGGCTGTCCCATGGTCACCAGCTGGAACGGCATGACGTCGGACTGTCCTGCGGCGATGGCATCTTCGCGCGAGCGAATGAAGTCAGCAATGCATAGGAAGCGACCACGCTGCTGGCGCGGGAAGGTCCAGGACACCACTGGCTCTGCCGCGGGGTCGGGCTGCTCCCCTTCCGCAGGTAGCGGCAGTACGTGTACGGTATCGCCCTCAGAAACTGCTGGGAAGTAGCCATAGACGACAGCCGCATGCTGGAGGATGTTCTCGGCGCGCAGGCGCTGCAGCCATGCGCGCAGGCGTGGACGACCATCGGATTCGACCAGTTCCTCGTAACTCGGTCCCTCGTCGCCGCGGGTGCCGCGCAGACCCCACTGCCCCATGAACAGAGCGCGTTCGTCGAGGGTGGTCAGGTAGTCGTCGAGGGGCAGGCCCTTGACAATGCGGGTTCCCCAGAACGGCGGTGTCGCAACGGGGACATCAGCGGCGACATCGGAACGCTCCGGCACCTCGGGGGCTTCAGCAGCAGCCTTGGCGGCGCGCTGCGCGGCGATGCGCTTGGAGCGCTCACGGCGGGCGCGGCGAGCTTCCTTCTTCTCGCGGGCAGCAATGGCCTCTGGCGAATTCTCGTCTGGGCCGAGGCCCTTCTTAGCTGCCATCAGCTCGTCCATGATGCGCAGTCCTTCGAAGGCATCCCTGCCGTAGTAGACATCGCCGTGGTAGAGCTCGGACAGGTCGTCTTCCACGTAGCTACGCGTCAGCGCGGCGCCGCCGAGCAGTACTGGGAAGCGGGTGGCATCGCCGGCGGAGTTGATCTCCAGCAGGTTGTCCTTCATCACCACAGTGGACTTCACCAGCAGGCCGGACATGCCGATGGCGTCGACATCCAGTTCCTTGGCGGCGGACAGAATCGTAGCGATCGGCTGCTTAATGCCCAGGTTATGCACGGTGTAGCCGTTGTTGGAGAGAATAATCTCCACCAGGTTCTTGCCGATGTCGTGGACATCGCCCTTCACCGTGGCCAGCACAATCGAACCCTTGGAGCCCGTGGCATCCTCGGCATCCATAAAGCCCTCGAGGTAGCCCACCGCGGCCTTCATCGTCTCGGCCGACTGCAGCACGAATGGCAGCTGCATCTGGCCGGAACCGAACAGGTCACCAACGGTCTGCATGCCACGCAGCAGGTCCTCGTTAACAATCGCCAGCGGTTCCTTTTCCTTCATGCCCTCATCGAGGTCAGCCTCGATACCCGTGCGCTCACCGTCGATGATGCGCTGCGCCAGGCGGTCGAACAGCGGCATGGCGGCAAGCTTTTCGGCCCGGGCGTCCTTCGCGTCAGCGGCGGAGACTCCTTCAAAGAGCTCCATGAATACCTGCAGTGGGTCGTACTCCCCGTCGGGGTGTCCCGCTTCACGACGGCGGTCGTACACCATATCGAGAGCGACTTCGCGCTGCTTGTTGTCAATCTTGTTCATCGGCAAGATCTTGGAGCTGTGGGCAATGGCGGAGTCCAGGCCGGCCTCGATGCACTCGTTGAGGAACACCGAGTTGAGTACCTGGCGAGCCGCCGGGTTCAGACCGAAGGAAATGTTGGACAGACCGAGCGTGGTGTGCACGTTCGGGTGGCGACGCTTAAGTTCGCGGATGGCTTCGATGGTTTCGATGCCGTCGCGGCGAGTTTCCTCCTGGCCAGTGGAAATCGGGAAAGTCAGACAGTCGACAATAATGTCCTGCTCGCGCAGTCCCCACGTGCCGGTGATGTCGGCGATGAGACGCTCGGCGATCTCAATCTTCTTGTCCTTTGTACGCGCCTGACCTTCTTCGTCGATAGTCAAAGCGACCACGGCAGCACCGTGCTCAACAACCTGGCGCATAATGCGCTGGTAACGCGAGTCCGGGCCATCGCCGTCTTCAAAGTTCACAGAGTTGACCGCGCAGCGACCACCGAGGTGCTCCAGGCCAGTCTTCAAAACCTCCGGTTCCGTGGAGTCCAGCATGACCGGCAACGTCACCGAGGTGGCGATCTGCGATGCCAGGGTTGCCATGTCATCGCGACCGTCGCGCCCCACGTAGTCCACACACAGGTCAATCATGTGTGCGCCATCGGTGACCTGACCGCGGGCGGTGTTAAGGCACTTCTCCCAATCGCCGGCCAGCATGGCCTCGCGGAAAGCCTTGGAACCGTTGGCGTTGGTGCGCTCACCAATCATGGTGATGCCGGTTGTCTGCGTCAGCGGGGCTGCCGAGTACAGAGAAGCGACCTCATCGATTGGCTTTGCATCCGGATCCGTCGATGGGCGTGCTGCCTGAACAGCAGGGCCCTGCTCAGCGTAAGCGCCTGCACCGGTAATAGCATCGCGAACAGCGGAAACATGCTCCGGTGTGGTACCACAGCAGCCACCGACCATCGCCAGGCCAAACTCTTCAACAAAGCCGCGCAGCGCTGTGGCCAGCTCTGGGGCGGTCAGCGGGTAGGTCGCACCGTTCTTACCCAGCACTGGCAGACCCGCATTCGGCATTACCGATACCGGAATGGAGGCGAAGTTGGACAGGTAGCGTAGGTGCTCGCTCATCTCGTCCGGGCCGGTCGCACAGTTTAGGCCAATCATGTCGATACCCAGCGGCTGCAGCGCTGCCAGGGCTGCACCAATCTCCGAGCCCATCAGCATGGTGCCTGTGGTCTCGACAGTCACGTGGACGACAATCGGAATCTTCTTCTCAGCCTGTCGCATGGCGGCCTTGACGCCATTGACTGCTGCCTTGACCTGCAGCAAGTCTTGACAGGTCTCAATCAAAAACGCATCCGCGCCACCGGAAATCATGCCGAGTCCGGCCTCCGTGTAAGCGTCGCGAAGCTGAGCGTACGGAGCGTGCCCCAAAGACGGCAGCTTCGTGCCCGGGCCCAGCGAACCAAGGACAAAGCGTCGCATACCCTCGCGCCCCGGCCCCATTTCGTCAGCGACCTTGCGGGCGATTGCGGTGCCCTTGTGCGCTAGCTCCTGGATACGGTCTTCAATGTCGTAATCCGCGAGGTTCGGGAAGTTGCAGCCGAAGGTATTGGTTTCCACCAGGTCGGCGCCGGCCTCGAAATAACGCCGGTGAATCGTCTCGATGATGTCGGGACGAGTGTCATTGAGAATCTCATTACAGCCCTCGTAGCCGAGGAAGTCCGCGTCAACGTCGAGGTCAAAAGACTGCAGCTGGGTACCCATGGCGCCATCGCCAATGAGTACACGGCTGTGCAGTGCGGTGAGGAACTCGGAAGAGTGGCGATCAGTCATGAATAGACACCTTAGTCTACTTTCATAACCGCGCCGTTAATCGGGCTGGTTATTCCATCTCAAAGTAGCTTTCCGCCTTCACCGCAGGCAGGTCCAAACCGACAGCCTTCGTTGCGGAATTGATAATCGCGAGAATCTCGTCGAGCTCCTCATCAAAAATCGAGCCACCGTGCTCATGCTCAATCGCAGCCACGCGCTGTAGGCAGTTCTCTACCGCCTGCGTTGCGGCTTCTTCTCGCTTATCGACGGCCAGTTCCGCCGCCTGATCAATACCAGCGGCGGCCTCACGGAGGGCTTCCCCGACCTGGTCGGCTACCGATTCGTCAAAAAGTGGCTCCCAGAACTCGCGTTCCTCGGGCTGCAGGTAGCTGCCGGTGGCAAACATGCGCAAATCGGCAACTAGCTTATCGATGTTCTCTTGCGTTACTTCGACAGCAGACAGATCTGAGTTGCTCATGCTCAAATTTTAACGCCAAGCAGCGCGTCCAGCGCGGCGGCAACGAATTCTCCGGCACCCGCTGCGCCGGTTACTGTGCCAGCATCTGCCTTGTTGCTGGTATCCGAGGACCACTCCGCAGCCCAGGCATCGATAGCGGCCAGAGCAGCCGGCGTATCCAGGTCATTGGCCAGGCTTGCGCGCACATCGGCAACCAGTGCCGCTGCTGCGCTCACAGCCTTCTCATCGGTGGCAGTCTTTGTAGTTGCGCAAGCCGCACGCCAGGCCTCGTGACGTGCCTTGGCCGCCTCCAGCACCTCGTCCGACCAATCGCGATCAGAGCGGTAATGGCTGGCGAAGACGCCAATGCGAATAGCACTCGGGTCGACGCCGGCGGCCACCAGCTTGGAGACAAACACCAGGTTGCCCAGCGACTTGGACATCTTCACGCCGTCGAGCGCAATCATGCCAGCGTGAACATAATGGCGCGCCATACGTGCACAGCCAGTAGCGGCTTCAGCGTGAGCCGCCGAGAACTCGTGGTGCGGGAACGCGAGATCCGAGCCACCGCCCTGAATGTCGAAGCTCTTACCCAGGCGGTTGGTGGCAATCGCCGAGCACTCAATGTGCCAACCCGGCCGGCCCGCACCAAAAGGAGCCTCCCAGCTTGGCTCCCCGGGGCGAGCGGCACGCCACACCAGCGCGTCCAGTGGGTCCTCCTTGCCCGGGCGATCCGGGTCGCCACCGCGCTCCGCAAAGAACTCCGCCATCTGCTCTGCCGAGTAATTGGACTCGTAACCAAAGTTCTCAGTGGCACTCTTGCGGAAGTACACATCCGGGTACTCGTCATCGGTGAGCTGGTAGGCCGAGCCATTCTCCAGCAGCTTCTCGACCATTTCCACGACCTCGCCCACGGACTCAATGGCGCCGATGTAGTCGCGCGGTGGAATCACCGACAGGTTTTCCATATCCGAGCGAAACAAATCAATCTGCGAGGTGCCCAGCTCGCGCCAGTCCACCCCATCGCGCTCCGCACGTTCGAACAACGGGTCATCGACATCGGTGATGTTCTGCACGTAATGCACCGAGTGTCCATTATCCAGCAGCTGACGGTAAATCAGATCAAAGGTGAGGTAGGTTGCTGCGTGCCCCAGGTGCGTGGCGTCATAGGGTGTGATGCCACACACGTACATGGTCGCCTCCGGTCCCGCTTCCACCTGGGAGACCTTCTGATCCGCGGTGTCGTAGAGGCGTAGGGGTACCGATGTTGAGCTTTCGTCGTCAAGCGAATGCGCCTTACCTGTATTGCTGGCGCGGTTGAACACATCGAAACGCGCATCGCCGAGACTGGGAACCTGTGGTTGGGGCCACGAATGCATTAAATACTCACTACCTCACTAAACAGCGTTGATCGTGCCGAAGCCGAGCAACACCATAACAATCAAACCGACCGGGATGCGGTACGCGGCGAACCAAGCGAAGGAGTGGTTCGACACGAACTTCAGCAGCCATGCAATAGACGCATAGCCGACGACGAAGGCAATCAGCGTACCGATGGCCAATTGCGCTCCACTAGCGGCCTGTCCCGCCGCAGGGTCAAACGCGTCTGGAAGCGAAAAAATTCCAGCAGCGAAAACAGCGGGGATAGCCAGCAGGAAGGAAAAACGCGTTGCAACCTCTCGGTCCAAGTGCAAGAACAGGCCGGCAGACACCGTACCGCCCGAGCGCGACACACCCGGAATGAGCGCCAGGCACTGCGCGAAACCCATGACGATGGCATCTCGCATGGTCAGCTCTTCATAGTTGCGCTCACGACGGCCGAACTTCTCTGCGGCGATAAAGACAAAGGAGAAAAGCACCAACACAGCGGCTGTAATCCAGAGATTGCGCAGGTTATCGCGGATGAGGTCCTTCCCCAGCACACCGATGATGGCAATCGGCAGCGTACCGACAATCACCATCCAACCCATGCGGTAGTTGAAACCGCGGGCTTCCTTATTGAACAGACCGGCAAACCAGCCAGTGAGGATCTGCCAGATGTCCTTGGCGAAGAACACCAACACAGCCAATTCGGTGCCAAGCTGCACCACAGCGGTGAAGGATGCACCGGCGTCCTGGCCCCACAGCAGCTCGGAGACAATCCGAAGGTGCCCCGAGGAACTCACCGGGAGAAATTCCGTCAGACCTTGCACTACGGACAGGATGATTGTCTGCGCCCAGGTCATACCGGTGCCGGCGGTATCGGCAGCGGTATCTGCTGAGGCGCTTAGTGTCGTCATGATAGTCACGGGTGTATAGGCTACTCGTCCGGTTTGTGTTGTGGCTATAGCGAGGTTTCGGTGCGGCGATAGCGAGACCTCTCCCGCGGAACTTTTCCCGCGACCGCACACGGGTGTCCTAAAGTAAAAATCGTGCAACAACGAATTCTGGGCAACAGCGGTTTACGCGTCTCCGCCTTGGGGCTGGGTACGGCCACCTGGGGTGCGGGTACCAGGCAAGACGAAGCCGGACGCATCCTGACGGACTTCCTCGACGCCGGAGGCAACCTTGTCGACGCTTCCCCACTCCACGGCGGCGACACTGTTGCCGACATGCTGGGTGCAGTCATCGCAAAGCGCGGTGTCGCCGACGAATTGGTGCTCTCGGTCGCATCTGGCATACACCCCGAGCGGCCCGTCGGCAGGCGCGTGGACTGCTCGCGTAAGACACTGCAAAAGGACCTCGACGATACGCTCGCACGCCTCGGCGTCGAACACATTGATCTGTGGTCGCCCGGCTACTGGGATGGGCTGACCCCACCGGAAGAGGTCGCCGATACCCTGGAATGGGCTGTGCTCACGGGGAAAGTACGTTACGCCGGAGTGCGTGGATACAGCGGTTGGCAGGCGGCGGTGACGCATGCCGCCGCGGATCGAATCGCTCCGGTGTTCGCACAGCATGAGTACTCGCTGCTCCAGCGAAGCCCTGAGGCTGAACTACTGCTCGCCTGTGAGCATTTGGGGCTCGGCTTTATCGGTGGCGCCCCACTGGCCCAAGGCGTTTTGACCGCCAAATACCAGCACATCATTCCCGAGGACTCCCGCGCTGCTTCCGAACACGCCGACGCAGAGGTACAGGACTATCTCGACACGCGCGGCGTCACGGTTGCAGGCGCGCTGACCACCGCAGCCAAGGGGCTCGGCGTCAGTGCTGCCGTCGCAGCGATTTCCTGGGCACGCGATCGGCCGGGCGTCACCTCGATCCTCGTTGGCGCTCGAGACCGCGCTCAGCTACGCGAAAACCTCACCGCCGAACAACTCACGCTGCCACCGCAGATTTGCAACGCGCTTGACGACGTCACGCTGTAATCAGTAACCGCATTCTTATAAAGACTTATAAGGCACAACGAATGCGAGAGCCTCCCACGGCTGGAGGCGTCCACAAAGTAATCAGGCCGGGGTGGTAGTTTCTATAGCGTGAGTGAAAACAGTCGTCGACGTGTCATAACCTCCCTTCTAGCGGGGCTTTCCGCTAGCGCAGTGGTCCTGGCAGGGTGCTCCTCCGATGTGGAAGGAGACATCGATGCCGGAATGGGCAACGCCACGCCAGTGCCGGCCGCTTCACCCGCTGCTCCCGATACTGCTATCGGGAGGGCCAAGAAGATTGATGAGGACGTTACCGATGCCGTGCTGGTCGGCGACCGAGTTGTCCTGAAGGCCGGGGACAAAATCTTTGCCGGTCCGCTGAATAACCCAATTGAGCGATCAATGAAGCTGGGCGCGAAGTGTGGTGAGCTCGCGCCGGGCGGCCCTAACGCTTTGCTGCCGTGTGAAGATGGCATCCACGTCATTACTGACCAGGCTACGGAAACGGCCGTTGTCGGCCGTGGCACCAACTACTCCGCCGCAGTTGGCCTGGAAGGCGGCCGCATCATCGGTGCCCATGCGGATAGCAATGTCGTCGATGTGTTCGGCGCTGATGGTGAGTTGGCCAGTGACTTCAAGGCTGCCAATAACGGGTCGCAGCTCGTTGAGATTCCCAAAGCGGACAATGACGCGGACGTCAAGCTGTTAGAGGTCAACCGTCCGGAGACTTCGGTGCATGAGCTCAAGCTCGATGAGTCCCGCGCTGGCTCTGCGCTGCGTGCGGGTATCGGCGTCGGCAAGGTAGCTTCCGGTGATCATGTCATTGCTGCCGCAGACACCAAGGGCAACCAGCTTCTTATTTACACTGCCACTGACGTCATTCGCCTCCACCAGGCAGCTCCGGCCCCGGAGGCTCCGTGGGCGGTAGCGGTCGATGAATCGCGCGGAATTGTCTGGGTGACTTCGACGAAGGTGAACAAGCTGACTGGCTACGACATCAGCTCGGGTACCCCAGTCAAGGTCGCGGACATCAACACGGTTGCAGATCCACAGTCGATTGTTGCCACCGAGGATGGCCAGATTGGCGTCTTCTCGGCTACCGGTGACGGGGCCCAGATTTTTGACTCCGCGGACGTCGATAAGGCAATTGCTGATTTCAAGCAGGATGCAGAGAAGATTCGTGAGGAGATGTCGGTTCGGGAACCAGCCGATAAACTACCGACCGGTGCAGGTGACACCAAGGGAGCAGACGACTCCGAGGGAGAGACTAAGTAGATGCCTTCGAAACTTCGCGCCAAGTCCTATCAACTCGCGCTAAAGGCAATGTTCCAGGTCCCACCGGAGCAGATTCACGAGGCCATCTCGAAGACCCTGAAGGGGCTGCAGAAGTCGGAGAGTCTACAGCGGGCGGTGAGCAAGTTACTCGTTGTTGACGATGCTGTGCTGCGTCAAACCGTGTTCGGCGTGGACTTCCCGCGTCCGCTGGGGCTCGCCGCAGGCTTCGACAAGGCTGCTATTGCTCCGGATTGCTGGGGGCCAATTGGTTTTGGCTACGCGGAACTGGGAACCGTGACTGCCAAGCCGCAGCCGGGCAATGATCGCCCGCGTCTGTTCCGTCTGAAGGAAGACCGCGCCATTTTGAACCGTATGGGTTTCAACAACCCCGGCGCAGCTGCTGTAGCGGAGAACTTGCGGTCGCGTCGCAGTGACGACGTGATTGGTATCAACATTGGCAAGACCAAGGTGACTCCGCTGGAAGAGGCCGTCGATGACTATCGAGAGTCGGCCAGCCAGCTCGGCGGCTTGGCGGACTACGTTGTTGTCAATGTCTCCTCACCGAACACGCCGGGTCTGCGCGACCTTCAGGCGGTGGAGTCACTGCGCCCGATTCTGGCAGCGGTGACTGAGGAGACCGACTCGCCGGTGCTGGTCAAAATCGCTCCTGATCTCTCTGACGATGATGTCATCGCGGTTGCTGACCTGGCTGTTGACCTGGGGCTGGCAGGCATTGTGGCTACCAACACCACCATTTCTCGTGAGGGTCTGCGTACGCCCGCGGATGAGGTCGCGGAGATGGGGGCCGGTGGAGTCTCGGGTGCTCCTGTGGCAGCTCGGTCACTAGAGGTGCTGAAGCTGCTGCACGAGCGCGTCGGAGACAAACTAGTTCTCATCAGCGTCGGCGGCATTGAAACTGCTGAGCAGGCGTGGGAGCGGATTGCCAACGGCGCTTCCCTGTTGCAGGGCTACACACCGTTGATTTATGGCGGTCCAGACTGGATTCGTGACATTCACCAAGGGTTGGCTCGCCAGATTCGAGCTCAGGGATTCTACTCCATTTCGGAGGCAGTCGGCTGTGGTCTGCCGTGGCGTGGTTAATTGCTGAAAGCCGTTGAGGCTTCCTAACCCAATAAACACGTGACCCCGGGGCCAGCTGCCATGAAGGCGCTGGCCCCGGGGTTTTCTGTATGAGTAGCGTGCCCGGTCGGTTGAGTTGCCCGTGTGGGCGGCGTATCCCTACTCCCCGACGTTCTCCCACCACGGCGTGATGATGGCACGCGCAATCGAGTGGAAGTACAGATTGAAGCCAAGCACGGTCGGCGTCGCATCTTCCGGAACTTCAAGCTTCTCCACGTCGACCGCGTGCACCGCATACATGTAACGGTGTGGGGCATGCTGCGCCGGTGGGTTAGCTCCGTAGTGACCACGCATGCCCGAGTCGCCGACAAGCTGGATAGCGCCTTCTGGCAGCTTAGAGCCGTCTTCGGAGCCAGCTCCCTGTGGCAGACCCTTTTCGGTCGCTGGAATGTTGAAGACAGCCCAGTGCCAGAAGCCCGAAGCGGTCGGAGCATCCGGATCGAAGCAGGTCACGGCAATGGACTTAGTGCCCTCCGGCAGATTTGCCCAATCCAGTTGTGGGGAAACATTCGACGGAGCGCGGAATTCATCCGCAATCTTCTCGCCGTCCTTGATATCTGGCGAGGACAGCTCGAAGGTTGGCAAATCCTTCAGCGGTGCGTACGGATCTGGTCCCGGGAAAACCGGAGCATTTGCAGTGTCGTTTGCGGTGTCGTTGGAATTCGTAGTCATAACTACCAGTGTGCCTACTTTATGAGCGCGCTGCAGGGACTTTACAAGACTCCCTATCTGCAGGGCCTGATTCTCAGTGCGAATCCAAGGCGGATGCGGGGCTAACACCGCTGATGTAATTACACCCAGGTTTGGCGCGCTAATGCCCCTCTGACCTGGCAATTTGTGTTTCATTATGTAGTCGGGATACAGTATCACAGGTCAGCACGGAAGTGCTTCCTACCCGGTCCGGGTGGCGGAATGGCAGACGCGCTAGCTTGAGGTGCTAGTGCCCTATTAACGGGCGTGGGGGTTCAAGTCCCCCTCCGGACACAAGATAAATCCCGAGAAACTGCAATTAGTGCAGCTCTCGGGTTAAGTGACAAAAAGTGTGTCCGCTCGGT